>CALGOE010000218.1 GCA_937958145.1 uncultured Desulfobacca sp. | reverse complement strand
CGACCAGGGCCAAACCCTTTGAGCATCTCATCCCCCTGCCCGAGATCATCGGCGAGGTGCTGCAATGCGGTCCCGAGACCAAAAAGGCGCAGGAGCTTTATTTTCGCCTGCTGGCCAAACTGGGTCCGGAACTGAGCATCTTGCGCCAGGTGCCTCTGCCGGATCTGGCCCGGGAAGGCGGCGCCCTCCTGGCCGCCGGCATCGACAAGATGCGCCGGGGGCAGGTCCATATCCAGGGAGGCTATGACGGCGAATACGGCATCATCCGCCTCTTTACCCACGGCGAACGCCAGGAACTGACCCGCCAACCCCGGTTCTGGCTGGTGAAGAAGCAACAAGCCGCCCCGCCAACCGACCCTGTCGTAGATCATCAGGTTGCGTCGATCCCTGGCGCCGCCGTACCCGCGGCGGCACCAGGGATGGTGACTCGCAGGAGCAGGCAGACCAGCCCAGAACCCTGGCTCCAGGGGCTGAACCCGGCCCAACGGGAGGCAGTGACGCACGGCCACGGCCCCGTCCTGGTCCAGGCCGGACCGGGCACCGGCAAGACCCGCACCCTGACCCATCGGCTGGCTCACCTGGTGCAGACCGGCGCCGTGTTGCCAGAGCAGGTCCTGGCCGTTACCTTTACCCGCCAGGCGGCCGCCGAGATGGCAGCCCGCCTGCACACCCTCTTGGCCGGATATGGCGACCCGTCCAGGCTCCAGATCAAGACCTTTCACGCCCTGGGAGCTCAAATGCTCCAGAGTTGGGGCCAGGGCGGGCGTCGGGTGGCCGGCAACGAAGAACGCCAACCCCTTCTCCAGGAGATCGGTCAACAATGTGCTATCGACCCCAAAACCCTGGACCAACTCATCACCCGGCAGAAGCAGGAATTGCTCTACCCAGAAAATATGACGGGCGATGTCCCCTGGCGCTCGGCCTATGAGGCCTACGAAGCGGCGCTGGCACAGCGGGGGTGGTATGATTTCGACGACCTGGTCGCCCGCCCGGTCCTGACCCTGCGCCGCCAGCCGGAGCTTCTGGCAGCCTGGCAGCAGCGTTTTGCTGCCATCCTGGTGGACGAATACCAGGATCTGAACCGGGCCCAGTACGAGCTGCTGCGGCTTTTGGCGCCGCCCGATTTCCCGCAGCTGTTTGTGATCGGCGACCCGCACCAGGCCATTTATGGCTTCCGGGGGGCCCGGCCGGAGTATTTTCAACGTTTTGCCCAGGATTGGCCGCAAGCCCGGATTATCACCCTGTCCGAGACCTATCGTCTGCCGGCCCCCATTCTCCACTTGGCCCAAAAGACCCTGGGCGCAGACAACGGCGCCATGCCGTTGGTCTCCCACAATCCCGTGGACCTCCCCCCGGTCCTGCTGGAGGCGGCGGATGCCCAGGCCGAGGCCCGACAGATCGCCCGGTGGATCGAATTCCTGGTGGGGGGCGGCAGCCATCTGGCCCTGGAAGACCTGCGTCTGCGTTACGCCGAGGGGAACACCTCGGCCAGCTTCAAAGATATGGCCGTGCTGTATCGCTTCCATGCCCTGGGAGAAACTTTGCAAAAACATCTGGTCGAAGCCGGCATCCCCTGTCAGTTGGCCCGGGAGGCCCTCGGCCCGGAAATAAGCGGCATCGATCTCCAGGCCGAAAAGGTGACGCTCCTCACCCTGCATGCCGCCAAGGGGCTGGAATTCCCCTATGTGTTTCTCATCGGCTGCGAGGCCGGCCTCCTTCCGTATGAACCGGCCGATCCGGCTGCCGTCGACCCGCAGGAGGAACGGCGGCTGCTTTATGTCGGCCTGACCCGGGCCAGCCGCCAGATTTTCCTGTCGTCGGTGCGCCAGCGTTATCTCTGGGGCGAGCCAGGCTCGGGCCGCCGCCCGGAATGGCTCCAGGCCCTCCAACCGCAGCTCCTATTGAATCCGCTGGCTGTCTCCCGGCGGCCGCGGCCGCGGCAACGGAGCTTGTTTTGACAATTTTTGAAACAGGTACATAAAAACCCTCCCCCCACCCCGGGCGTTGCTCTGGGCTTGGCCAACAGCCCAATATCAGGGATTGCCGCCTGGCCCGGGAACAGGAGAAAATTTTTCATTAGCCTGCTCAAGCATACAGAGGAGAAGGCATGAATTGGTATCAACTTGACCTCAAAACCCTCTTTGCGGAACTGAACAGCTCTGAATTCGGCCTGTCCGAGGCTGAGGCCCGGGAGCGGCTGCGCCTCTACGGCCCCAACCGCCTGGCCAGCGAAGGCAAAATAAGCTGGCTGGGGATCCTCCTCAATCAGTTTAAAAGCCCGCTGATCTATATCCTCCTGATTGCAGCCGTGGTGACCGTAGTTCTGGAGGAGTACAAAGACGCCGGGGTCATCGCCGCTATCCTGGTGTTAAACGCCCTGGTGGGGTTCATCCAAGAGTATAAAGCCGAAAAGAACGTCCAGGCCCTGAAAAAAATGGTGGTGGCCAAGGCCCGGGTCCTGCGGGATGAAAAGGAACAGGAGATCAACAGCGAACAGGTCGTCCCCGGCGATATCGTCTTCCTGACCTCCGGCTCCCGGGTGCCGGCTGATATCCGCCTTTTGAAGACCATCGAGTTGAAAATTGATGAATCCCTGCTCACCGGCGAATCCATTGCGGCGGAGAAAATCGCCGGGGACATCGAGGAAGAGAATCTTATCCCTGGTGACCAGCTCAATATGGCCTTCATGGGGACGGCCGTCATCAACGGTCGGGCCAAAGGGGTGGTGGTGGCCACCGGCACCCAGACCGTCCTGGGTCAGATTGCCAAGGACGTGCAGGAGATTTCGCTCGTCCGGGCGCCTTTGCAGGAGAAAATCGACCGCTTTGCGCACGTCATCGGTATTATTGTCCTGGCCGCCTCGGCCCTGTTGTTCCTCATCGGCATCCTCGTGGGCATCAGCGCCACGGACATGTTCATGACCGCGGTGGCCGCGGCCGTGGCCACCATCCCGGAAGGACTGCCCATTGTCGTGACCATCACCCTGGCGGTGGGCACGACCCGCATGGCCCAACGGCACGCCATTATCCGGCGCCTGCCAGCCGTGGAGACCTTGGGCAGCACCACGGTTATCTGCACCGACAAAACCGGCACCCTGACCAAAAATGAAATGACCGTGACCCGGGTCTTTGACGGCCGCCGCATCTTTGAAGTTACCGGCAGCGGTTATGATCCCCACGGCGAGGTTCTGGAGGCCGGGCGACGCATCCATGCCGAGGCCGATGCGGATCTGGCCACGGTCTTCCGTATCGGCCTCCTGTGCAATGAATCAGATGTTTATGAGGAAAACGGCCACTATAAGATAGACGGCGATCCCACCGAAGGCGCCCTGATCATTGCCGCCATGAAGGCCGGCCTCAACCCAGAGGTGGAGCGGGAAAAATATCCCCAACTCTTTGTCATTCCCTTTGAGTCGGAGCGGGGCTATATGTCCACCCTGCACCGCCAGGGCGACCGGAATATCATCATGGTCAAAGGAGCTCCGGAAAGACTGCTGGATATCTGCGCCGCCTGCCGCTTCGAGGCCTGGGAGGAGGTTCCCCGGGTGGCCACCCAATTTGCCCGGGAGGGCCTGCGGGTCCTGGGCATGGCCTACAAAGAGGTCCCGGCCGAGAAAACGGAAATTACTAATCGGGATCTGGAAAGCGGCTTGGTCTTTGCCGGACTGCAGGGGATGATCGATCCTCCCCGCCCTGAGGCCATCGAGGCCGTGGCCGGCTGCAAAAAGGCCGGGATCCGCGTCGTCATGATCACCGGCGATCATGCGGTTACCGCCGAAGCCATTGCCAGACAACTGGGATTGGTGGAAGAAGCCGAACCGGTGGAAAATCTGGCCTCCCGCGCCCCGGAGTCTCTCAATGACGAGGAGCTGTTGGCCTTGACCCAGGAGATCGCCGCGGTCCTGGCCCAGCGGGCCGGGCTGGACGGCCGGGCCCCGGATACCGTCACCGGTCGCCATGTCCAGGCTCTGGCTGATCTGGAATTCTTTGCCCTGCTGAAAGAGGTCCTGGCCGCCCTGGTGAAACGCGCCGGGCCCGAGGGGGCGGTACGCACGGTCCTCACCGGCAAAGAATTGGAGACGATGAACGAGGCGACCCTGTATCATCTGGTGCAAAAAGTCTCGGTTTACGCCCGCGTGGCGCCGCATCATAAATTGCGCATCACCCAGCAGTTAATCCGCCATGGCGAGATCGTGGCCATGACCGGCGACGGCGTCAATGACGCCCCGGCCTTGAAAGCGGCCCATATCGGGGTGGCCATGGGCCAGACCGGCACCGACGTGGCCAAAGAAGCCTCGGACATGATCATCGCCGACGACAATTTCGCCAGCATTTATCGGGCCGTGGAACTGGGGCGGGTGGTCTTTGACAACATCCGCAAGGTTACCTTCTTCCTCATCCCCACCGGCATTGCCGCGATCATTTCCATTCTGGGGACGTTGATGTTAAGTCTGCCTCTGCCCTATCTGCCGGCCCAGCTCCTCTGGATCAACCTGGTCACCAACGGCCTCCAGGTCTTGGCCCTGGCCTTTGAACCCGGGGAAAAAGACGTCCTGGAACGCCCGCCCCGCTCGCCCCGGGAGGGGATCATGTCCAGACTTCTCATTCAGCGGACTATTCTGGTGAGCCTCATCATCTCGGCCGGGGTGGTCTATGAGTTTGTCCATGCCTTGAACCAGGGCTTGCCCATCGAAAAGGCCCGGACCATTGCCGTGACCACCATGGTTTTCTTTCAGTTTTTTCAGGCCTTCAACAGCCGCTCCGAGATGCACTCCCTGTTTACGCTCAATCCTCTGGGCAACCCGTATCTCTTCTTTGGGGTCATTGCCTCAATCCTGGCCCATCTGGCTGCCATTTATGTCCCGACCATGCAATGGCTCTTCCGGATGGAACCCATCAGCGCCCTGGAATGGGTGCGCATCGGCGTCGCCTCCTTTACCGTAATCGTTCTCGTGGAAATTGACAAATGGCTCCGACGGCACCATATATTAGGACTGTAAGGCAAGCGGCTGTCAGCCGCTGGGTGTTCTCCTGTCCGGCTTACGGCTCTCGGCCCGGCGACCTCCTCTTTATTTTTGTGCCCTGGAATCAAGACCTTTAGGGAGGATCCAGTGTTTCTACCTGCCAAGATGGCTTTCGGGACCGTCGCCTATTTCTCCATGGAGATCGGCCTGCAGCCGGAAATCCCTACTTACAGCGGCGGTCTCGGCGTTCTGGCCGGCGATACCCTCCGTTCGGCGGCGGATCTCGGCGTGCCCATGGTGGGGGTGACCCTACTGCACCGCCAAGGTTATATGCGCCAATATTTAGATGCCCAGGGCAATCAGACGGAAAGCCCCGAGGTCTGGAACCCGGCAGAAGTTTTGGAACCGGTACCCCATTCGGTCACGGTCACGCTTGAAGACCGCCAAGTCCAGATCCGGGCCTGGCGCTATGTCCTGCGGGGGACCAACGGCCACGCCGTGCCCGTCTATTTTCTGGATACGGCCGTTGACGGCAATAGCCCCTTTGACCAGACCATCACTGACAACCTCTACGGCGGCGACCAATACTATCGGCTCTGTCAAGAAGTGGTCCTGGGCATCGGCGGCGTCGCCCTGTTACGGGTGTTGGGGTATGAAAACCACCTCATCTATCACATGAATGAGGGACATTCAGCCCTGCTGACCCTGCCCTTGCTGGAGCGCCAGGTGGCGACGGCAGGGAGTGGCTTCCCTACGGACCAAGACATCGAGGCCGTGCGGCGCCACTGTGTCTTCACCACCCATACGCCGGTGCCGGCCGGACATGATAAATTTCCCTGGGAAATAGTGCGCCAGGTCCTGGGGCCCGGGCGGACGGCATTCCTGGAAGAGGCCCGCTGCTGCATGCAAGGCTCCTTGAACATGACCTATCTGGCCCTGCGATTTTCCCGTTATATCAATGGGGTGGCCATGCGGCATGGGGAAATTTCCACCGGCATGTTTCCCGGCTATCCGGTGAACGCCATCACCAACGGCGTCCACGCCGCCACTTGGACCGCCCCGGCTTTGGCCGAGCTCTATGACCGGCATATCCCGGAATGGCGCCTGGACAATTTTTATCTGCGTTATGCCATCGGCATCCCCCTGCACGAGATCCAGCAGGCCCACCTCCAGGCCAAGCAGGCCCTGTTGGCGGTCGTGCGCCAACGCACCGGCATCGAGTTGGCCGAAAAAACCCTTACCCTGGGTTTTGCCCGCCGCGCCACGGCCTATAAACGCCAGGACCTGCTCTTCACCGATCTGGAGCGGCTCCGCTGGCTGGCCCAACAGATCGGCCCCTTCCAGATCATCTACGGCGGCAAGGCCCACCCCCAAGATCTGGGTGGGAAAGACATGATCCGGCGGGTCTTTGCCGCCGCCCAGGCCCTGGCCGACGCCGTGCCGGTGGTCTATCTGGAAAATTATGACATGGCGTTGGGCAAACTCATGTGCGCCGGGGTCGATCTCTGGCTGAATACGCCTCTCCGGCCCCAGGAGGCCTCGGGCACCAGCGGCATGAAGGCCGCCCTCAACGGCGTTCCCAGCTTCAGCGTCCTGGACGGCTGGTGGATCGAAGGGCACGTGGAAAATGTCACCGGCTGGTCCATCGGCAACAGCAGCTATCCACCGGAAGATTACACCCACGATGCCAACTCGCTCTACGAGAAGCTGGAACGGGTCATCCTCCCCCTCTTTTACGGCCGGCCCGAACGCTACGCCCAGGTCAGGCGCTCCACCATCGCTTTGAACGGCTCCTTTTTTAACACCCAACGGATGCTGTCCCAATACGTCATGAATGCCTACGAAGTTCAGGGCCGGGTCTTAGATCGACAGCCGGATGATTAAGCCTCCAAAAACCTTTTTCATCCAGGCCTTGGTGGTACCATGAACCTGACGGCGCGCCTTTGCCACTGGCTGGCCGAGGTGTTCTGGCCCAGCCGCCAACTGCAGCGAAAATACCGGCTGTTCAAGGACCTGCTGCAGCATGATCAGGCCTGTTTGGAGCTCCTCACCGATCTGGAGGAGCTCGGGCGGCTGCGCCCCCCGGTTGATTGGGCCCGGGTCGAGAGCTTGGCCAGGCGTCTCTGCCAGGCTGTGGCGGCGCTGATCCAGACCTTGCAGGCCATGCATCCTGGCCGCTACACCGCCTTAACGAGCCGTTTCGACCAGATTGTGGCGCTCCTGCCCCCGCTCCTAAACCCGCCGCCGGATCAGACCGATCCCCCCTATACCCTTTCTTTGGCCGAGGCCGCTCAACACCCGGCTTTGGTGGGGGGGAAGGCCTGGGCCCTGGGCCGGGTGCAGCAGGAAGCCGGTCTGCCCACCCCCCCCGGATTTGTCATCACCACCCGGGCCTATGGCCTTTTTTTGGCATACAATAACCTGCGGCCGCGCCTCAACCAACTGCTCGCCGAGGTTACATTGGATGACTGGGACGGGCTGAGCCGTCTGGCTGACGAGATGACTGCTCTCATCCGCCAGGCCCAGATCCCGCCGGTGTTGGCCACTGAGATCGCTGCCCGCCTAAAGGAGCTGTCCAGCGAGGGCTGGCCCGGCCCCTGGATCGCCCGCAGCAGCGCCGTCAGTGAAGATGGCGAACTGTCCTTTGCCGGGCAATATACCAGCCTGCCCAATCTGACCGAGGCGGACCTCCTGGCGGCCTATAAAGAAGTGGTGGCCAGTAAATATTCCGCCCGGGCCGTCAGCTATCGGCTCCGCAGCGGCCTGCTGGACCAGGAAACGCCCATGGCCGTCCTGGTCCTGGCCATGCTCGAGGCGGTGGTGAGTGGGGTCATCTATACCCGGGCCCTGTCGGGGCGCCAGGATGAGCCCGTGCCTCTTAACCTCTACGCCGTCTGCGGCCACTGTCAACAATTGGTGGACGGCACGGTTATCCCGGAAGTCCTGTCCTTGACCCGTGAAACCCCACCCCGTCTGCACGAGCCGTGGAGCCAGGCCGGGTCCTGTCTCCTGCCGGCTGTGGCGGTGGCGTTGGCCGCCTGGGGGCTGCGTCTGGAAGAGCTTTTCGGTGCTCCCCAGGATATTGAATGGTGCCTGGATAAGAGCGGGCAGGCCTACATCCTGCAATCCCGGCCCTTGCACGATCACGGCGCCAACAGTGTCGGCGAGGCCGGGGCACCTCATCCCGCAGCCGGGGAGCAGCGGCTCCTGCTGGCCGGCGGCATGACGGCCAGTCCAGGGATCGGCGCCGGCCGGGTCTTTATTCTGCAGAACGAAACAGCCCTGGGCCAGGTGCCGGCGGGGAGCGTCCTGGTGACCACCACCCTGTCTCCCCTGCTGGCCGGCATCATTGACCAGCTCCGGGCCGTGGTGGCCGAAAGCGGCAGTCCGGCCAGCCATTTTGCTTCAGTGGCCCGGGAATTCGGCCTGCCGGTTATCTGTGGCCTGGCCCATGCCACTCGCCTCCTGGCGCCGGGCACCCAGGTTATCGTCGACGCCGATAACCGAGGCATTTACGAGGGCGGCGAGAACATGGTTATGGCCAGTCGCCCAAAGGGCTGGGAGAGCCGTTCCCCTTTCCAGGCCCGCCTCCAGCAAGTCCTGGCCGTTATCGCTCCCCTGCACCTTTTGGACCCCACCAGCCCGAATTTTCGGCCCGAAGACTGCCGCAGCCTCCATGATCTGATCCGATTCTGCCATGAAATGGGCATGGTGGAGATGTTTTCTCTGGGGGGGCGCCGTGGCCAAAGTCTCGGCCGGGCCCGACCCTTGCTAACCGATCTGCCTCTTACCGTCTACGTCCTGGAGTTGGAGCCCTGTCTGGCGCCGGCCCCGGTCAAAACCAAGGGGGTCGCGGTTGACCAGATCCTTTCCCCGCCTTTCCAGGCCTGCTGGCAGGGGCTGACCCACCCGGACGTCGTCTGGCACCGCGGTCTGAAATATCTGGATTGGGAGCGCCTGGACCAGATCAGCGCCGGTCTGATGAGTCTGAAAAGCGCCGGTTTGGCCAGCTACGCCCTCCTGGCCCCGGATTATCTCCATCTCTTGCTGCGCTTCGGCTACCACCTGGCGGTGCTGGACACCCTGTGCAGTGACCGTCCTGATGCCAATTACATCGCTTTCCGCTTCAAGGGCGGCGGCGGGCAGTATGAAAACCGCCTCAGGCGGCTGCGGTTTATTGAGGCCATCCTGCTCTGGGCCGGCTTTCAGGTCAAGACCCAAGGGGATCTGTTGGAGGCCCGCGTGGCCCGACTGCCGGCAGACGCCATCCTCTCCCGGCTGACCCTCTGGGGCGTCTTACAGGGCAAATGCCAGCTCCTGGACCTGGCGCTGGCCGATGAGGCCGACGTAACCGGCCTGGTGGCCTCTTTTCAGGAACGCTACAAGCACCTGCTCCTTTGACAATAAGCCTGGTGCGGACGAAAAGACCTTTTCCTTGCCGGTTGATGGAGAGTGGGCAATGCCCGACATATCCTGTAGGGTGGGCAATGCCCGACATATCCTGTAGGGTGGGCAATGCCCGACATATCCTGTAGGGTGGGCAATGCCCACCCACATAAACGAAAGGGCAATGCCCACCCACATAAACGAAAGGTTCCTCGCCTTCCCTGACCAGGCAAAAAAATCTCTTTGACAATGGCTGACTATGAAAAACTCTTCCTACCAACTCGATTGGCTGACCGATAGCCTGGCGGTCGGACAGGCGCCCATGTCCTACGAGGCCCTGGACAGTCTCAAAGAACAGGGGATAACCGCCATCATGAATCTGTGCGCCGAATTTTGCGATCTCCATTGGATCGAGGCCGAGGCCGGGTTCGAAGTCTATTATTTCCCCATCCCGGATGAAGAGGCGCCGGATCTCCAGGAGTTGGAAAAGGCCCTGGATTGGCTGGACGAATGCCTGTTTTTAGGGAAAAAAGTCCTGGTCCATTGCCGCTACGGCATCGGTCGCACCGGCACCGTGGTCAATGCCTATCTCCTGCGCAAGGGACTGGGCCATAAATTGGCCGGCAAAAAGCTCAAAGGCCTGAAATCCAAACCGGCCAATTTCGATCAGTGGTGGTTTATCCGCAAGTACGGGAAAAAAGAAAAGCCCCTCACCATCCGGGAGCCGTCCCTGGAGAGCAAGCAGATTGTCGATCTCTTCCCCTATTTCGCCGAATTGGAGGAAATCTGGTCCCAGGTGGACGCCTGCCTGGAGCGGGGCGGCGAGGCCCTTTGCGGTCAGGGCCATAGCCGCTGCTGCCGGGAACCGGTGCGATTGACCTTTATCGAAGCGGTTTACCTGCATCATATCATCAATGCCCATCTCGGCCGCCGGGATCGCCAGCTGATCGTCGAGCGCGCCGTGGCCGCCCTCCGGAGCATCAAAGAGCTCAGAGCCTCGGAAGCTGAGCAGGGAGAAGGGTTTTTAGCAGCCTACCGGGCCGCCGACCTGCTCTGCCCTTTGAATCTGTACGAGGAGTGTCTGGTTTTCCCCAGCCGGCCGCTGTCCTGTCGCCTCTTCGATCTGCCGGCCGCAGCTCCGGCAGATCTCCGGAATCAGGCTGACGCCACCCTGCAGAGCCTGTCGCAGCGAGTCTATGCCGCCTTGGCCGGCAGCGACACCGGGAAAGCGGCCCCCCCCGATTTCCTCCTCCCGGAGGTGGCTTCCGGCAAATTTGTCCAACTGTTCTTTCATCAATTGGCCACGGCAGGGACCGCCGCTTCCGGCCGCTGAGCCGATTTTTTGGTTTTCCAACCGCGGCTGCCCTGATATGATGAAACTGATCGGGTCTGATGGCGGCAGACCGGTCCACGGCACAGCAACCTGAGTCGTTTTCTCGATTGATACGGTGCCAATCTTGTTTTCGGGAGTTTCGGCATGGCCATCATTGCCCCCTCTCTCCTGTCGGCCGATTTTGCCCGTTTGGGGGAAGAAATTGCTGCTGTGGTTGCAGCCGGCGCCGACTGGCTGCATCTGGATGTCATGGACGGGCATTTTGTCCCCAATATCACCATCGGACCGCCGGTCATTGCGGCCCTGCGGCCGTTGACGGACGTGCCCTTTGATGTCCATCTGATGATCAGCCAACCGGAGCGTTATCTGGAGGATTTTGCCCGGGCCGGGGCCAATCTCATTGCCGTGCATGTGGAGACGTCGCCGCATCTGCACCGCACCCTGCGGGAAATCCGGCGTCTGGGGTGTCAAGCTGGCGTGGTCCTAAATCCCTCCACGCCGCCGGAGGCGATTTCGTATGTCTTGGCCGAGACCGACATGGTCCTGATCATGACGGTCAATCCCGGCTTTGGCGGGCAGAGCTTTATTCCCGCCATGATCCCCAAAGTGCGCCGCCTGCGCCAACTGGTGGCGGCGGCCGGATATCCGGTGCACCTTGCCGTCGATGGCGGCGTCAATCTGGATACCGTCGTCGACCTGGCCCAGGCCGGGGCCGAAATCTTTGTGGCCGGCAGCGCCATTTTTGGCACGGACGATTATGGGGCCACCATTGCTGCCCTGCGGGCCCGCATCGACGCCGCCTTGCAGGATCGGGAGCAGGAAACTTGAGGCAGGATTTCCACCGCCAATCTTTGGCTGGCCGGCCCTGAGAGACGGTCAGGGCGCCGTGGCGATGGTTATTCGAAGAGGAGACCGGGGCTCCCGTCGCTAACCATTTGCCCTGACAGCTTTTTTTCACAATCTATCGGTTGTCCGGGAGGACGAGGATGAGGGTAACCTTGGGTTTGCTGGGAATTCTGGTGGGGCTGTGCCTGGCGGGAGTATTCACTGCTGGAGCAGGTGCGGACGATCGCTATGAAGCCGCCCGGCGCCGTATGGTGGCGCAGGATCTGCAAGGGCGGGATATCACCGACCCCCAGGTATTAGCGGCCATGGCGGCGGTGCCCCGACATCGATTCGTGCCCCCGGAGCTGGAGAGCCAGGC
>CALGOE010000217.1 GCA_937958145.1 uncultured Desulfobacca sp. | reverse complement strand
GACACCGCTGGCCTGCCAGATGGCTTCCAGAAGATAGGAGGTGGTGGTTTTGCCGTTCGTCCCGGTCAGGCCGATGAGGGTCAATTCCCGGGAGGGATGTTCGGCCAGCCTGGCGGCCATGTGCGCCAAGGCCAGGCGGGTGTCCGGCGTGCGGACATAGACCAGACCGGGTTGCCTGGGAACCTTGTCTTCAACCACCAGGACCCGGGCCCCCCGGGCAATAGCCTGGGGAATATACCGATGCCCGTCGGTCTGCAGGCCCTTGAGCGCGACAAAAACCTCCCCGGGCTGCACCCGTCCCGAATGATAAGCCAGTCCGGTGACGGGTACAGACGGGTCCCCCTCGAGCTGCAGGATGGCAAGACCCTGGAGCAGCTCTATCAAAGGTTTTCCCGTCTGTTGCCATGTGTCTGAAATCAACGCTCCCTCACAGGCGTCCCGATAAAAGCCGGCTCAAGGTCAAGAATGGTTGGCGGCAGAGATGGGGGCGGCGTTGGTCGACTGCCCGATTTTCTCTGTATCTGCCTTATTCCTGCCCGCAGGCCCAGCATGCTTGGATCAGGGAGATGATGAGGATTGTATGCAGGTAAGTATAGCCTATCCAAACTCTCCCACCTTTGCAAGCCCGGCGGCTGGATTAATCAAAACCTCCTGAAATCATTGTGGTTTAAACTTAACCAAACACTGGTTGTTGGCCGGCAGCGGTGCTCCGGGCTCCGGTTTCTGGTCATACGCCAGCCCCCGACCTTCCACTTGACAGCGGATACCGGCGTTATGCAGGATACTGATCACTTCCCGGATCGTTTTCCCCTTCAGGTCGGGCATGTGTTTCAAGGGGGCGGGCCCACTGTTGTCCGGCACCATCGCAGCTTGCGCCGGCGGTCCGGGCGTCGGTTTGGCGGCCGGGGGCGCCGGCGTCGGTCTGGCTGCCGGAGAATGTTTCACCTGGAGGGTGTCGGTGGGCGACGGCGTCTGCGGTTGGGGATAATAGCCCAAAAACCGCAGAGTCTGCCCGGCGATCTCCCGGAAAATGGGGGCGGCCACCGTGCCGCCGTAAATGGCTCCTTTGGGCTCATCGACGATCACGACAATGGCCAGAACCGGATGTTCTGCCGGCGTGACGCCAATGAAGAGAGAATAATACTTGCTTTTGGAAAAGGCCCGTCCCACCACTTTCTGGGCCGTGCCGGTCTTGCCGGCCACCGTATACCCCGGCGGCACGGCCTCAGTGCCCGTGCCTCCCGTTTCCGTCACGGTTTTCATCAGAGCCATCATGGTTCGGGCCGTTTCCGGCGAGACGACCTGGCGGACCGGCGTGGGATGAAACTCTTTGACTGTTTGGCCCTGGTGGTTGACGATCGCTTTGGCCAGCAAGGGTTGCATGAGGATGCCGTCGTTGGCAAAGGCCGCCAGAGCCATGGCTAATTGAATCGGTGTGGTGGTGATCCCCTGGCCAAAAGAAACGGTGACCCGGTCGATGAGCGACCGGGAGGACATAATATTGCGCACCAGACCGAAATTCTCCCCTGCATAGGTGATGCCGGTGCGCTGGCCGAATCCGAACCCTTTTAAATAGTGGTTCATTTTCTGGGGGCCCAGCTTCAGCCCGATCTTGGCTGCGCCGATGTTGCTGGACTTTTTGATCACCTCCGCCACGGTCAGAGAACCATAGGGATGGACGTCGTGGATGACCCCGGCGTTGCCGATGGCATACTTGCCGTTTTCGCAATGATAGCGGTCGGTGGGCTTGACCACTTTGGCATCCAGGGCGGCGGCAACGGTGAAAATTTTGAACGTGGAACCGGGCTCCACGGCCACGGTGACGTTGCGGTTCTGATAAAAATCTTTGGTATATTTACTAAACAGATTGGGATCAAAGGGCGGCATCTGGGCCATGGCCAGGATCTCCCCGGTCTGAGGAACCACCACCAATGCGAACCCGCCGGCAGCGTTCCATTTCTGGACTCCTTGTTGCAGCTCCTTCTCGGCGATGTATTGGATGGTGCGGTCGATGGTCAGGATGAGATTATCGCCGATGGTTTCATCCAGCAGTTCGTTTTCCTTGGAGAAAACAATGTGCCCCCGGGCATCGATGATATTGAGACTTTTTTGCGGCTTGCCATAAATATACTCATCAAAAAAGCGCTCCAGGCCTTCGGCCCCGTGACCATCGGCATTACAGAAACCCAGTAACGGCCCGGCCAGGGTCCGGTGTGGATAATACCGTTTGGCCTCGGGAATCAGATAAATGGCATCGGGACGGGCGAGACCGGGATTGTCGCCATCTGTGGCCTTTTTTCTCTGGGCCTTGAGCTGCTTATCGTATTCGGCTTTATACTGCTCCACCGCCTCGGCCTGTTGCGGGGTCAGGTGGCGTTTGATCCAGACAAAGGGCCGATCCCGCTCCAAAATCTCCAGGACGGCGGCCGGCGTCATCCCGATAAGGGGGGCCAGTTTGCGGCTGATTTCCTTTTTGTCCGGCAAACGCCGGGGGTGGGCCGCCAGCGATTTGACAAAAGTGCTGATGGCCAATTCCGTCCGGTTGCGATCCATGATGGAGCCGCGCACCGGCAGGACGGGAAAGTCTTTCTGATACTCCCGCAGGGCCTTTTCCTGCAGAGTCGGCCCCTGCACAAATTTCAGATCAACCAGCCGCACCACGATTGCCAGGAAAAAAATTCCCAGACCGGCAGCAACGACCATGATGCGAACTCTGATCCATTTGGTCAGCATAACAGCTATCTCAGATTAATGACCTGATGCGGTTCGGGTGGCGCCATGTTATATTTCTCGGCCGCCAGGCGCTCCAGGCGATCCAACGACTGCAGATGATTCAACTCCACTTTAAGTTTTCTCTTTAAGTCGGCCAGATCTTTCTGCTCTCGATAGAATTGGGAAATCTCATAGTTATAGGCGATGACCTGGAGATGGGACCAGGTAACCAGGCAGCCGGTGAGCACGAGGACTGCGGCCAAGGTGATGGTGACGACCAGTTTGCCCCAGCCCAAAGTGGGCGCAATATATTCCGGGGCCAGGCGGCGCTGGTTGCCACTCAATACCTTCTCCAAGGCGACACTGCGGGCATGATTGCGGGTCATAAGCTCATTTCCTTCCTCTCTTCGAGCAATGCCGGGACAGATCTCGATATGGCTGGAAAAAAATTCTCTCGTTCCATGAGCGACGAGCTTTACACCACCTCCTGGGGGCCAGATCCGGGGGCAACCGCCGTCCGGACGACGCAACGCAGTTTGGCACTCCGGGCCCTGGGATTCCGTTTCACTTCGGCGGCCGTGGGCCGGAGCGGTTTCTTTTGCCACCGTTGGACCAAGCCAGCCTTCTCGGCCTGCAGGAAGGCCTGCTTGACGATGCGGTCCTCGAGGGAATGATAGGCAATAACCACCAGACGCCCCTGGGGAGCCAAGGCAGCGATGGCTTGGGGCAGAAAATCGGCCAGACGTTCCAATTCCTGATTGACAGCCAAGCGCAGGGCCTGAAAAACCCGGGTGGCGGGGTGGAGACGACGGGAAGAGGGTTTGACCGGGATGGCCGACAAGACGGCCTGCACTAATTGGGCAGTCGTCTGAAAGGGGCGCTGCTGCCGCATCTGGACCACCCGGCGGGCCAGGCGCCGGGCCCAGCGCTCTTCCCCGAGTTCCCAAAATATCCGGCTTAAATCAGCCTCGGACCGGGTATTGAGGAGATCGGCGGCGGTCTGGGTCTGGGCTGCCGGATTCATGCGCATGTCCAATGGTTCCTCCCCTCCAAAACTGAAACCACGCCCGGAGACTTTCAACTGTTCCATGGAGAGACCCAAATCAGCCAATATGCCGGCCACGGTGGTCAGGTGGCACTTCTCCAAGACATCGGTCAAGTTGCTGAAATTACAGTGAAAAAGAAGGGCTCGAGATCCGAAAGGCTGCAAACGGGCCGTTGCTCTGGCCAGATTGTCCGGATCCTGATCCAGACCGATCAGCCGCCCGGTGGGGGAACTGCGCTGCAGGATGGCCTCGGCATGGCCGCCCAAGCCCACCGTTGCATCCACGTAGGTGCGATCAGGTTGGACGCTCAGGCCGTCGAGGACCTCCGGCACCATCACCGGCAGGTGCAGAATATGAGTGTGGCTGGTTAGATCCCCAATTCCTTCCGTACCTCATCGCTGTCCATCTCTTCGATCCGGGCCATTTCCTGATCCCATTGCTGGCGGTCCCAGATCTCGAAACAGCGGACGGCGCCCGCTAACACCACATCCTTGTCGAGTTTAGCGTATTCACGCAAACTTGGAGGCACTAGGATTCTCCCCTGGCGATCGAAAGGACACTCAGACGCGCCGGAGACGAAAAATCTTTGGAAAGACCGGAATTTCTTGTCGAGGATGGTCAGCTGACTGAGCCGCTGCTCAATAACTTCCCACTCCGACTGGGGAAAGGCAATGAGATACCCGTCCAGGTTGGTGACAATGAGGTGCTGTTCGTGGCGCTCCCGAAGGATTTCCCGGTAGCGCGGCGGGATGGTAATGCGCCCTTTGTCATCCATGACGTGGAAAAAGCGCCCCCTGAACAATGTGGCCCCCTATTCCCCAATTTGCTCCACATAAAACCACTTTCTCCCACTGGCGATCAAAATACGGGGATTTTCGGAGGATGTCAAGCAAATAATGTTTTTGTGAAAAAAATCTTTTATCATGTTTGCACCAACGAGGATTTTTCTCCAATATTGCCTGAATACTTTACAGCCAAGAGCTACGGAAGTTTAACCAACAGCCTCCTGACTACGCCCCGGCCGCAGTTTTGGCCCAGCGCAGAGCCGGCCAAGCGACAACCGCCGCAACCAGGGCCATCGCCGCGAAATCGGCCCGGCTTGGTGGTCTGCACCCAGGGCCGCGACGGGATTTCACAAACAGTTCTCTGATGTCCCGAGATTCGTATGGTATACTTAATAAGAGAGGAGATTGTTGTCAGAAAGCTCGACTGACAACCTGCCGGTACCGCGGCCGCGGCCAGGACCGGGACCGTGATGCCTTATGTGGAAGCGCTTGAGCCTGCAAAGCCGCGTTTTTTTGCTCTTGGGGGGCCTCATGTTGACGGCGCTGGGGGGCGGGCTGGTCACGGTGTGGCACACGGACGCCATCGATTCGCTGGTGACCGACCTCATTGATCAGAACGTGGCGTCGTATCGGGCGGCGGAACGGCTGGAGTCGGCCCTGTTGCGGCAAAAGGGCTATGTCACCTATTTTTCTTTGGATCAGGATCCGGAGTGGCTGAACCGGTTGGCAGAGCATCACCAGAATTTCCTGCACTGGCTGGAACGGGCCAAAGCTTCGGCTAATACGCCTTTTTTGAACGATCTGTTGGATGCCATCGGCAATGCCTATCAGGACTATCGGCAAGGCCGCGAGCAGGTGATAGCCTTTTATCAACAGGGGCACAAGACTGCCGGGGCCGAGATGCATCGCCAGCTGCGCCGCCAGTTCAACGACCTCTTCCTGCTCTGCGACCGCTACAAGCTTATCCATGAACAGCGGATTGCTGAAGCAAAAGCGGTAAGCCGCTTTCAGGCCAAGGTCATTACCCACACGGCCTTGGTTCTGATCACGGGCATCGCCGTCATGGGGCTGCTCTTGGGGTATACCCTGATAAAGCAGATCCTGGGCCCCATCCGGGACTTGCTCCGGGAATCGAACCCGGCCGGCCTGGCCGAGGCGCCTCTGGACGAGGTGCAGGCCCTGAGCCAGAAAGTCCATACCCTGCGCGAAGATGTGGATCTGGCCCAGTCCCAGTTGAAACGGAGTCAGGTAACGTTGGTGCAATCCGAGAAACTGGCCATGGTCGGAAAATTGGCGGCCGGCGTGGCCCATAGTATCCGCAATCCCTTGACCTCGGTAAAAATGCGGTTGTATTCTATGCGCCGGCACTTGAATCTGACCCCGGAGCAACAGGAGGATTTGGAGGTGATTTCCCAGGAAATCAGACAGATTGACGCCATCGTCAGGAATTTTTTGGAATATTCCCGGCCGCCGAAATTGAAGATTCAGCAGATCAGTCCGTCGACGGTGGTGGATTGGGCCATTACCCTCCTCCGGCCCCGCCTGGAATCCTTCCAGGTGACGGTAACGGTGCAGCGTCGCCAGATGTTGCCGGAGATCTGGGCCGACCCTGATCAATTGAAGGAAGTCCTGGTCAACCTGATGGTGAATGCCTGTGAAGCCATGGGGAAAAACGGGCAAATCACCATCACGGAAGAAGAGGATTTTCTGGCCGGCATCGGTCGGGTGGTCCAGATCCGGCTGCAGGACACCGGGCCGGGCATCCCCCCGGCCATTCAGGACAAGATTTTTCAACCGTTTTTTTCGGCCAAAGAAGAAGGGACGGGTTTGGGCCTCAGCATTGCGGCGCGTATCATGGAAGAGCACGGGGGCAGCATTCGTGTGCACTCACGGCCCGGTCAGGGCGCGACGTTTATCCTGACCCTGCCTTTACGGAAGATCAAACATGGGAACCATCTTAATAGTTGACGACGATCCCCAATTGCGTCTGAGTTTCAGCAAGCTTCTGGCCGCCGAAGGGCATCAGGTGGCAACTGCCGCGGATGGCGACGCGGCCATAGAACTGGTGCGCCGGCAGCCGCCCGACCTGGTGATCATGGACATCCGCATGCCGGGCAAGAGCGGCTTGGAGGCCTTTCAGGCCATTCATGCCTTGCAGCCCAAATTGCCGGTTATTATCATGACGGCCTTCGGCACCACCGAAACCGCCATCGAAGCCACCAAATTAGGGGCGTATGACTATATTCTGAAGCCCTTTGAGATCCCTGATATCCTGGCCACGATTACTCAGGCCCTGGAGGCGGGCCGGATCATGCGCGCCACCGTCGAAGTGAATCGGGACCCGGGGACGGTGAAAGGGGATGCCATTATCGGCCGCAGCCGGCCCATGCAGGAGGTGTATAAAGCCATCGGCCGGGTGGCGCCCACGGATGCCACCGTCCTGCTGCGGGGAGAATCCGGCACCGGCAAAGAATTGGTGGCCCGGGCCATCTATCAACACAGCCTGAGGGCCAATAAACCTTTTCTGGTCATCAACTGCGTCGCCATTCCCGAGACCCTGCTGGAAAGCGAACTGTTCGGCTTTGAAAAAGGGGCCTTTACCGGGGCCCTGACCCGCCGGGTGGGGAAGATCGAACAGGCCCACGGAGGCACGGTCTTTTTGGATGAAATCGGGGATATGCCGTTCAGCATCCAGGCCAAGATCCTCCGCCTCCTGCAGGAGAAAAGCATTGAGCGCCTGGGCGGCCGCGACCCTATTCCCGTGGACGTGCGGATCATTGCCGCCACGAATCGGGATCTGGAGGCCGCCCTGGCAGAGGGGCGGTTCCGGGAGGATCTCTATTATCGTCTGAAAGTGGTAACCATCTGGCTGCCGCCGCTCCGGGAGCGGCTGGATGACATCCCGGCCCTGGCTGAGTATTTTCTGGCCCGCTTTGCCCTGGAAATGGGCCTGAACAATCCTGGCATGACACCGGAGGCCAAAGAGGTCCTGCGTCAGTACCAATGGCCGGGGAATGTGCGGGAATTGGCCAATACCATCCAAAAAGCCCTGATTTTCAGCCGGGGGTATCTGATCCGCCCGGAAGAAGTCTCCCAGATCCTCACCAGCGTCACCCGGGCGGCCTCCGACAAAGATATTTTGGCCTGCCTGCACCAATGGGTCCGGGAGGAATTGCTGCGCAGTCCCGAAGCCAATGCCTTTGAAGTTTTTATGGATCGGTTTGCCAGTATCCTGGTGAGCGAGGCTTTGGCGCTCACCTCCGGCAATCGAACCCGGGCCGCCAAACTGCTGGGCCTGTCCCGGCCGACCTTGCAGGCCAAGATCGATAAATACCGCCTCCGCCTGGAGACCTCCATCAAAGCCGAAGAGGAATAAGACTTCCCAGGTTTCTCCCTCGGGCTGAGTACTGGACCGCTGCCTGCGAGAATTTACACTTTGTAAAAAATCCCGACAGATTTTCCCTCATGACCTGCGGTCCGCCTGCGGATCTCTCCGGATATGATCCATTTCTGCAGCAATTTTAGGCCTCCTGGCCAGGTGGTATCGTTGTTGCAATTGCATATGGCGAATACACCGAGGAAAGGTCCGGATTCTTGCAATCAGTGCGGCTCCTGCTTGCTGACCGGAATCGGCATGTCCGGGAGTTTCTCAAGCGGGAATTGGAAACAGAAGGCTACACGGTGGCGATAGCCAGGTCAGCCCAGGAAATATTGACGGTGCTGGGGGGTGGGGAGAAGTTTGATCTTCTCATCCTGGACTTGGAAGTACCGTATGTGTTTGAGGCCGATCTTCTGACCCAACTGCAGACCTTTTATCCCCATCTGCCGGTGTTGATTCATTCCTTCCAACCCGAGAATCCCCAGACCTTGGCCTCGCTCCACCATGCCGTTTTTTTGGAAAAAGACGAAAATCCGGTCCGTTTGAAGGAAACCGTGGCGGTTCTGCTGCAGACCAAGGCAGCAGGGCGGGGGCAACAGGTTTAAGGAGTTGCTGCCACAGGACGGGGAAGCATGATGCACTGCCAGCCCGACACCGGCTTAGCGGAATAATTTCAACACCATAAACGCTATCGTGACAAAAAACAGCCCGGCCAGGAGAAACTGCCAGACCGGATGGGTCAGGCGGCGCTGCACCGCTGCTCCGATCTGCCGGCCGACCAGGCCAGCCAGCAAGAGAATCACCACCAGAGCCAACTCGACGTTGCCCTTCAGGCTATGGGTCAGGGTGCCGTAGATGGAGGTGAGGAGGAGTTCAAAGAGATTGGTGCCGATGGACACCACGGTGGGCACCCCCAAGACATAGATCAGGGCCGGCATGCGCACAAAACTGCCGCTGACGCCCAACAGGCCGGTGAGCAGGCCGCTGCAAAACCCCACTCCCAGGACAACCCACAGGGAAATGCTCTCGACCCCGGAGGCCGGCAAAGAGATGAAAGGCGGCAGGTTGACCGTCCGCAGGCGATTGGCTCCGGCCGGGGCCATGGCTGCTGCTGCCATGGGTGCAGTTTGCCGCAGCCAGGCCGCTTTGGCCTCGCGCCAGACCAGGGAACCGATCCAAGCCAGGAGCAGGCCATAGACCAACGACATGATGAGTTGCAGCCAGGAGAGATTGCCCAGCACAGGCACCCGGCCGCTCAGCTTCAGCCCTTCCAGCAGCCGGGCGCCCAGTTCCACCCCCACCACACTGCCGGCGAACATCAGCAGTCCCAGCTTATAATCCACATAGCCTTCGCCACCCTGCCGCACCCTGGCCATGGTGGCGGTGCCGATCATTTGCGTCAGGTCGGTGCCCACAGCGACATTATAAGGCACCTGGAAGAAGAGATTCAGCCAGGGCGTGAGAAAAAAGCCGCCGGCAACGCCATAGATCCCGGACAGAATACCGACCGCCAACCCCACCAGAATCAGAACCGGCAGGGACACAACCAGGGTGCCCTGGGCCTGGATCGTATAAAACCAACCCTGAAGGGGGGCGGCTGCTTTAGCCAATTCGGGATATAAAAAAGTCTGCCAATAGCTGGCAATCGGCAACGTCAGTTCCATGGCGTGTTCTCATCCTGAAGCCGCAGGGTTGGCGGCAAAGACCAAGAATGGGGGGCCGAGGCCAGGGAAATATTAAACACCGCCGCCACCCATCCTGAGGCCAAAGACCTTTTCCAGGCCGGTGATGATCACTGCCCCGGCCAGGCCGATGACGGCGGGGGCCAGCAGGGCTGCGGCCACATACTGCCAGGAGGCCTGAAAAGGCTGTCCCGGTCCCCCTAGGGAGACAGAGATGGCGGCCAGCCATTGGAAAAAGGCGGTCATGAACACCTCGGTATGTGATTATTTTCACTAAACATTGTACGGCTTTGGCCGCACGCTGTCAAGGAAGTTTTTTCTCTGGGGATAAAGGGGGTTTTCTTGCCGGCGCTAAGGGCGGGGGCGCACGAAAAACCGCAGGGTGAGCCGGGTGGCTCACCCCTGCGGGCCGGAGGGAGGGAGGATGGTTAGGGTGAGGGTAAAGGTGAAGGTTATTTTTTCGGGGTTGCGGCCGGAGGCGGGCTCTGTGGGCCGCCGCCCATGCCCATGCCCTGGCCCATCAGCGGACAGACCTGGCGCATTTCCACGCGGTAGGGCAGGGACTTTTCCTGGAATTGATCCCGCAGGGTGTTCAACTCTTTCTGTTTGGCGGCAATTTTGGCCTGATCCGGGTCTTTGGCCCGCCACAATTCGGCCAGCTCGGCCCGTTTCACCAGCATCTGGCGCCGCAGGTCGGCTGTTTCGGTCATGAATTTCTGGTGCAGGTCAAAGGCCTTGCCGGCCTGTTCCGGAGTCATCTGCATCATGGCCATACCACGGCCGCCTTTTTGGCCCATGCCGGGGCCCAGGCCGACATCACCCATGCCGAAACAATCACCCCAGCCCCGGGGGCCGGCCCAGCTCAGGCTTGCCAAACCCAAAGTAAGGGCCAGCAGTAAGGTCAACATCACAAAACTTTTCTGCAGAGCGTTTTTCATTCCTGTCCTCCTGAGAGATAGAGAGGATTCATAGCCTCTTGCCTCTAACAACACCGGCGGCAGAAAGAATCGGCGCGGCGGTGAGGATTTTTTCCGGGGGCCAGCCGGTGCCTGGCCAAAAATCTGGATAAACCGGTCAGACCGATCCTGGGCGGGCGATTCCCCTTGACTTGAGGGGTCCCTATACCTTATTTTGTAAAAAGATAAAAAAAGGAGGCTGAGGCAGCCCAATGGTGCAAGCGCCGGGTGAACAATATGCCCTACTCACCGACCTCTATGAACTGACCATGGCGGCCAGTTATTTTGAGGAGGGCATGCACGAAGAGGCCACCTTCAGTCTCTTTATCCGCAAGTACCCTCCGAACCGGGGCTTTTTTGTGGCCGCCGGCCTGGCGGAGGCCCTGCATTATCTTGCCACCTTGCGTTTTTCTGATGATGATGTGGCCTACCTGGAATCCACCCGCCTCTTTCAAAAGGCCTTTCTGGATTACCTAAAGACCGTCCGGTTTACCGGCGAGGTCTGGGCCTTGCCGGAAGGCAGCCTGTTTTTCAAGGATGAACCGATCCTGGAGGTGAGCGGGCCCATTATTGAGGCGCAGTTGGCCGAGACTTTTATTATTAATGCCGTCAACCTGCAGACCCTGATCGCCACCAAGGCGGCCCGGGCCACGGTGGCGGCCCAGGGCCGGCGGCTGGTGGATTTCTCCCTGCGCCGGACCCAAGGCATCGATGCCGGGCTGAAGGTGGCCCGGGCCAGCTACCTGGCCGGCTTTGTCGGCACCAGCAACGTTTTGGCCGGCAAGCTCTATGATCTGCCCATCTTCGGCACCATGGCCCACTCCTATATCACCAGCTTTCCCAGTGAGATAGAGGCATTCCGGGCCTTTGCCCGGGCCTTTCCCCAAAATACCGTGCTTTTGATCGACACTTATGATACCATTGCCGGAGCCAAAAAGGCCATCCAGGTAGGCCAAGAGATGGCGGCCCGGGGCCACAAACTCCGGGGCGTGCGGCTGGACAGCGGCGACATGGCGGCCCTGAGCATCGACGTGCGGCGGCTTCTGGATGAAGCGGGCCTGGAGTACGTCACCATCTTTGCCAGCGGCGGCTTTGACGAAGCCAAGATCGCCCATACGCTGGCCGCCGGCGGCAAGATTGACGCTTTTGGCGTCGGCACCAAGATGGGCGTCTCCGCCGACGCCCCCTATTTTGACTGTGCCTATAAATTGGTCCGCTACGGCGGCCGGCCGGTCATGAAGCTGTCCACCGGCAAAGTAACGTACGTGGACAAAAAGCAGATTTTCCGACAATATGATGACCAAGGGCTGATGGCGGGCGACAGCATCGGCCGGCGGGAAGAAACCATCCCCGATGCCAGGCCTTTGTTGCAGCCGGTCATGGCCCAGGGACGGCTCCTCTCGCCTCTGCCAAGCCTCAAAGCCAGCCGAGAGTATTTTTTACAGGAATTCGCCAAACTGCCGATGGAGTATAAAAGCCTGGAAAACCCGCCGGCCTACCCGGTGCAGATCACCCCGGCTTTGCGTCAATGGCAGGCCGAAGTGGAGGCGCGGGTGCGGCGGCAAGAGCTGGCGTGATAAAGAAAGGGAAAAGGGAAGAGGGAAAAGGGAAAAGGAATGCAACCAAATGGGTCAAAATGTCTTTTGTAGGGGCGGTTCGCGAACCGCCCCTACAGGGCTACGAACTAATAACCTATGGGTCTAACTGAAACTTTACTTCATTATATTACCCAGCTCATTTCCTACCTGGGCTACACCGGCGTCTTTATCCTTATGGCCTTAGAGAGCATGATTGCGCCGGTGCCCTCGGAGATGGTCATGCCCTTTGCCGGGTTCCTTATGCACACCGGCGAGTTTACCATTCTGGGCGTTCTCTTGGCCAGCAGCCTGGGATCCATTGTCGGCTCGTTGGCGTCGTATTGGATGGGGCGCAAAGGCGAGGCAGTAGTTCTGCATTACGGCCGCTATCTGATGCTCAACCCGCATCATTTGGAATGGACCGCGGATTTTTTCTGCCGTTATGGCAGCCGCACGATTTTCATCTCCCGGTTTATCCCGGTGGTGCGCCACCTTATTTCCATTCCAGCCGGCTTGGGCCGCATGCACTTGGTGCCGTTTGTTCTCTACACGGCCATCGGCGCCACCATGTGGAACATGTTTCTGGCCTTTTTGGGCATGAAGCTGAAAGAGCACTGGGAGATCATCCATCACTACTCCCACACCCTGGATATTGTAGTGGTGGCGACGGCGGTCCTGGGGCTGGCCGGCTATTTCATCTGGCGGCGGCGTCAGGCCCGGAAGAAGTTGGAAGCCATATCGTTGGCCTGCAAACCTGATTTGGAGTAAAATTAATTACATTGCAAAGATAAACGGAAAGAGGAAACCTTGCGCTTAAAAGGAAAAGTTTTTTTCCTTTTCCCTCATCCCTTATCCCTTTTCCCTGGCTTTTAAAGTGGATTGGTACCTCTACCTCATCCAAAAATTCGGCTACTTGGCCATCCTTTTGGGGACGCTCCTGGAAGGCGAAATCTTCCTGGCCCTGGGCGGCCTCTTGGCCCGGCAGGGGCTGATGAACGTCTGGATCGTCATCGTCATGGCCGTGGCCGGGTCGTTTCTTAGTCATGGCCTGATGTTCTGGCTGGGCCGCTGGCGGGGTCTGGTGGTGGTGCAGCGCTTCCCCAGGTTGCAGGCCAACTACCCCAAGGCCCACGCCCTGGCCGAACGCTTCGGCCCGGCCTGCATCCTGATTGTTCAGTTTCTCTACGGCATGCGCCTGGTCACCTGCCTGACCCTGGGCACCCTGGGCCTGAGTACCCGCGCCTTTGTCCTCTGGCAACTGCTGGCCTGCAGCCTCTGGGCTCTGGGGATAGCTGCCGCCGGCTACGCCTTTGGCACCGCCATCCAACACCTGGTCTCCCGCCTGGAATTCCTCCTGACGGTCCTCGTGGCCGTCGCCCTCCTTCTCTTTGCGGCCTATCGCTGGTTCTGGTGCTGGACTGAACGGCAGACGGCGGGCTGCTTGACGGTCATAAAAACAAGTGAAGCCGCTGTTTCAAACAAATCCAATAATAGTTGACCGCTATTTCCTTGTTGTCCGCATTCTTCTGCCCGGTAAGTAAAGTATATCCCTTGAATGGTAGCACCTGCGGCATTATATTGAGTGCATATTAACAAAATTTTTACCAGGATCGCAAAAAAAGGGGACGCACGCATGTATTCACCGACTGTTTTGGACCATTTTAAAAACCCCCGCAATGTCGGCGAGATTGCCGAGGCTGATGGCGTCGGCGAGGTCGGCAACCCCGTCTGCGGCGATATGATCAATGTTTATCTGAAGGTTAAGGATGATGTCATCGAAGACATCAAGTTTAAGACCTTTGGCTGCGGCGCCGCCATCGCCGTCTCCAGTATGCTCACCGAGTTGGCCAAAGGCAAGACTTTGGACGAGGCCATGAAGATTACCAACAAAGACGTGGCCGAGGCCTTGGAGGGGCTCCCCAAGAATAAACTGCACTGCTCCAATCTGGGGGCCGACGCCTTGCATGCCGCCATCAAGAATTACCGGGACCGGCAGGCCCAAAAGGCTGTCCCGGGGGAAGCCGAAAAGGTGCCCCATATTCCTGAAAAAGTGGACGCCTGCTACTGCCCCTATTGCGATATGGAGAACAAAGGCCAAGCGGAATTTTGCGTCTCCTGCGGCGCCGATCTGCCCCACGAACATTAAGCAACCCAGACGCCGGAGGACAAGAATATGGACGCCGTTTATTTTGATAACTATGCCGCCACCCCCCTGCACCCCCGAGTCAAAGAGGCCATGCACCGGATCGTGGACGAGGTCTTCGGCAATCCGTCCAGCGACCATCGTTTCGGCCAGGCCGCGGCCGAAGCCCTGGACACGGCCCGGAAACAGACGGCCAACCTGATCAACGCCGAACCCGAAGAGATCGTCTTTACCTCAGGGGGCACGGAATCGGTCAATCACGCCATCAAGGGCGTGGCCTTCTCGCAGCGGGAAAAGGGCCGCCACATCATTACCACCAATATCGAACATAAATCCGTGCTCAACTGCCTGCGCACCCTGCGCCTGCTGGACTACCACATCACCTCCCTGGATGTGGATGAGTACGGCCTGGTGGACCCGGCCGCGGTGGAGAAGGCCATCACCGACCAGACGGTCTTGATTACCATTCAGTTGGCCAACAATGAGATCGGCACCCTGCAGCCCATTGCTGACATTGCCAAGATCGCCCGGCACAAGAAGGTCGTCTTCCATACGGACGCCGTGGCCGCGGCCGGCATCATCCCCATCGACGTCAAGGCCCTGGATGTGGACCTGCTCAGCCTGGCGGCCAATCAGTTCAACGGCCCCAACGGCGTCGGCGCCCTTTATGTCAAGCGGGGCACCCCCATTTGGCCCCTGCTGGAAGGCGGGGTGCAGGAAAACCGCAAGCGGGCCGGGACGGAAAACGTCGTGGGTATCGTTGGCCTGGGCGTAGCGGCAGAAATGGCTTGGCTGGAAAGCCACGAGCGCCTGGAAAAATTCCGCACTTTACGCCGCAAACTCATCGACGGCCTCAACGCCCGCATTCCCCACCTGAAGTTCAACGGCCACCCCACCCAGGTCCTGCCGCACCTCGTGTCGGTATCAGTGGAGTTCATCGAAGGCGAGGGCCTCATGCTCCTCCTGGATGAAGAGGGCATCTGCGTGGCCACCCGCTCGGCCTGCGCCTCCGGGTCGCTGCGGGCCTCACATGTGCTCATCGGCACCGGCATGGACTTTGCGTTGGCCCAGGGGACGCTCCTCATCACTTTGGGCCGGGACAACACCGAGGCCGAAGTGGATCGCCTCCTGGAAGTCATGCCGCGCGTGGTCCAGACCCTCCGGGATATGTCGCCCATTTACCAAAAAAACGTGGCCGCCTAAGGTCAAAATCGGTCCAGAAGGATTGACTGCCGTCTCATGATAAGGGCGGGCCGTTGGCTCGCCCTTTGGCGCGGGCTGACGTGCTTAGGGCGGCATGTCGGCCCAAAAAATGAGGCCTGACAGAAGCCCGTGGGCCCGGAGGGCAGAAGACTGGGGTAGATGACTGAAGAGAGAAAACAGCTAATAATTCCATAAAGATATATGACCTCCAAAGGTTTTTTCCTTGCATTTTCAGGAAATTTGTGCTAAACGGGGTAAACTTAAGGGGAGTGTCAAAACTGTCGATAAGAATCGTGTTTTCGGTCCGCCTCAGGGGAGAGGCGGCATCATCCCCCACCCTCCTGCGGCACCATCCTCTCGGGGGGCCTTTGTTAACCTGAGCAGGGAGAACTCATGAAAGGATTCAGCCTCGTATTACTGGTCCTGGTCTGGCTGGCGTCCGGTTGCGGCGGCGGCAAGCAAGTTGCACAAGACCCGGAGAAGACGCTGCCGGTCAAAGCCGAGGACCAAGTGGCCATGGACTGGGAAAATGACAAAGAAGAACCTTTGGTCGGCGCCATCAGTTCCCAGCGGTTGGAGGAATTATATGGCAAGACCCATATCCCCAGTCTGGATGAAGCCCTGGAACAGGAAATGAAAAAATGGGAACTGCAGAAAACCTTTGATATGCCCATCCAGGTAAATAAGGAGGTGCGTAATTATATTTATTATTTTTCCACCGACCGCAAGGAAATCTTCGGTCGGTATTTAAGCCGTTCCAGCCGCTACCTGCCCATGATTAAAAAGGTCTTTGCCGAGTATGGCCTGCCCGAAGACCTGGCCTATCTGGCCATGATTGAAAGCGGCTACAGCAACAAAGCCCGGTCCACCGCCAATGCCGTGGGCATGTGGCAGTTTATTAAGGGCACCGGCCTGCGCTACGGACTGACCATCAACAATGAGATCGACGAGCGTCGCGATCCCGAAAAGGCGACCCATGCCGCAGCCAAGTATCTCTTGGATTTATATAAACAATTCGGTTCCTGGTACCTGGCGGCAGCCAGTTATAACTGTGGCGAAGGGCGGGTCCAACGAGAGATCAGTAAGAACGGCAACATGAAGAGCTTCTGGGATCTCTCCAGCAATTACAGCCTGCCCACCGAGACGAAAAATTATGTGCCGCAAATGATTGCCGCCACCATCATCGCCAAGAACCCCGAGAAATATGGTTTCCGCCGGATTCCCTATCAGCCCCCCCTGAAATATGAGGTGGTAAAGGTGACCGAACCCACCTCCCTCCAGGCGGCGGCAGTGGCGGCCACCACCAGTTACGAGGAGATCAGCGCCTTGAACCCGGAACTGCTCCGGGATGCTACGCCCCGGGGCTATAGTGCCAACCTTTTGAAAATTCCGCCGGGCAAGAAAGAGGCCTTTGAGCGGAACATCATGATGGCCCGGGCCCAATTCCCGGTGGGCAGCAGCGTCTATTACGCCAGTCGGGAGACGCTGGGCGACGCCGGTGGCTCCGTCGCCAGCTCCCGCCAGAACCGCCGGCGGGATTATGTCGAAGCTGCCATGGTCTCTTCGTCAAGTAGAAAAACCGGCAGCACCAAATCCACCGCTTCTGCTGCGGCTAAACCTACCAAGCGAGAGGTTCTCCAGGCGAAAACCAAACAATATCAAGATCTGCCTAAGCTAGTGGGGCGGCCGGAACGGGAACCGGTCCGGGTGGCGGCGGCCAATCGCACCAGTACCCTCAAGGGGGCGAAAGACAAGAAAGAGGTGGTCGTGGCTTACCATACCACCCAAACGGGTAAGGACACCGGGCGTCCAGCAGCCAAGGAACCGGCCCGGCCCAATGCCAAAGCCGCGGCCGAGCCGCTGGTTGCCGGCATGTTGGGCGGCTTGAGCAGCTCCAAAAAGAGCAAAAAAGATATCCCTGCTGCTGTGGCCAAAAAAACGGACGATTCTACCAAGGGGAAGAAAAAGAAGAAGGAAAACTGAAGGAATGGCGCTGCTGGCAGTCAAAAAAGCTCCAGCAGCAGCTACGGCAAACCAAGCAGGGCAAAAAACGGCCCAAACCGCCGTTCCCAGCCCCTCTCTTAGGCCAGGGCCAGATAATGGCCCTTGGCCTTTCTTTTCTGCACAAAAGCCAGGCGAGCGGTCGGCGGTTAGAGGTCGCCGATCAGGCCGCCGGCCCGTTCGATGACCCCGCCCAAGTCCCGCCGGGATTTTCTTAACTCATAGGCATAGATCGGAGTACCCTGACGGCGCAAGTGTTCCAGGGCGGTGGTCAATTCCAGGGGCTGCCCGCCGGTCCGGCGCACCTCCTCAAGGGCCGCGAAGATTTCCGGGAAGAGAAAATACCGCCCGACGATGGAGCGGGAGGTGGTTGCTGCCAGGATGGGATGGGTCGGGGGCGGTTTTTCCAACAATTCTTCCACGTAAAACAGGCGAGGCCCATCGGCTGCCGGGCCCAAACGGACAACGCCGCCCAACGGCAGCCGGGTCTTGGGCACGGTTTCGACGGCAATGAGAGGGGCGGCCGGCACATCGTGGAGAACCTGGCGCATCTGCTGCAATTCCCTGGGCATGGTGCGAGAGGAGCGGTGGTCCACCATCTCATCGGGCAACATAACCAGGAAGGGTTCTGCGCCCACCCACTCGGCCGCCCGCAGGACTGCATCGCCCAAGCCGAGGGGGGTCGGCTGCAGACAGAAATCCACCTGATAGCGGGGCGCGGCCGCCATGCTCAGGGCGGTCTGGAGGGGGCGGTAGAGGGCCTCTTCGGTGCCGGGAGCCAATATCAGCAGGAATTGATAGACCCCCACGGCCACGGCTTCGGCCATGCTCTGCAACAGCAGGCGCTGCATGATGTGTGCAGCCAGCAGACGGTGCTGGCCGCCGGCCGCGGGAATAACGGCCCGGCAGACGGGGCTGGCCAAATAGTCGGTTACCAGGTCCAGGGTCGCGGCTACCCTGGCTGCGGCTTGGCGGCGGCGCCGCGGCGCCGCC
>CALGOE010000216.1 GCA_937958145.1 uncultured Desulfobacca sp. | reverse complement strand
TGCAGATTCAAGGTGAAAAGATTAATTTTATAAGGATTAAAAAGTAAGGAAACAGGAGACCGCATGCAGTTAAATTTCGGCAAATTAGACGGCTTGGTCCCGGCCATTATTCAGGACGCGGCCAGCGGCGACATATTAATGTTAGGGTTCATGAATCAGGAGGCCTGGGAAAAAACCCAGGCCAGCGGCCGGGTGCATTTCTACAGCCGCACCCGGCAGAAGCTCTGGTGCAAAGGCGAAACCTCGGGGCACGTCCAGGTGGTCAAGGAAATATATGTGGACTGCGATGACGACGCCGTCCTGGTCAAAGTGGAGCAGGTGGGCGGCGCCGCCTGCCATACCGGCTACCGCAGTTGTTTCTACCGGCAGATCAAAAACGGCGAGGTCCGGCTCGTCGGGGTCAAGGTTTTCGACCCGCAGGAGGTATATGGCAGTGAATAACCTGAAATTGGGCATTCCCAAAGGCAGTCTGGAAAAGGCCACCATCGAATTGTTCGCCAAGTCCGGCTGGAAAATCACCGTGAACGGCCGCAGCTACTTTCCGGATATCGACGACCCGGAAATAAGCTGCTCCATGTGCCGGGCCCAGGAAATGTCCCGTTATGTGGAGAGCGGGACCTTGGATTGCGGCCTCACCGGCAAGGACTGGATCCTGGAAAACGACTCCCAGGTGGTTGTGGTCGCCGACCTGGTCTATTCCAAGGTCAGCAAAAGTCCGGCCCGCTGGGTCCTGGCCGTGCCCAAAGACTCCCCTTTCCGCCAACCCGAAGATCTGGCCGGCAAAAAGATCGCCACGGAACTGGTCAATTTCACCAAAAAATACTTTGCCCAGCGGCAGATTCCCGTTCAGGTTGAGTTTTCCTGGGGGGCCACCGAAGCCAAGGTGGAGGCCGGGCTGGCCGATGCCATCGTCGAAGTGACCGAGACCGGCAGCACCATCCGGGCCCATGGCCTCAAGATCATCCATGAATTGTTGCAGACCAACACCCAGTTCATTGTGAATCGGGAAGTCTGGGAAAACGATACCTGGAAGCGGGAAAAGATCAACAACCTGGTCCTGCTCCTCAAAGGGGCGCTGCGGGCCGACCGCATGGTTGGCCTGAAAATGAACGTGCCGGCAGCCAAACTGGCGGCCTTGGTGGCCATCCTGCCCAGCCTGCAGGCACCCACCATCTCCTCGCTCTATTCCCCCGAATGGTATTCGGTGGAGATTGTGGTGGAAAAATCCGGGGTCCGCAACCTCATCCCGGAGGTCATCAAACACGGCGCCACGGGGATCGTCGAATACCCCCTCTTCAAGGTTATTTAGAACGGTCGGTCCTGCCGTCCCCCCGGCGGCTGCGCCCAGCCCTGCCGGCACCGGCCGCAAGCTCCGCCAAGAGGGCAAATTTTACTAAAAGAGGGCTTGACATGACGACAGGGATGGGTTAAATTATTTTCAATCATGCGCAACAATGAAAAAATATCATCTGCCCCGGCCACATCGGCCAAGGACCTGCGCTTTTTCGAGCTGCAGGCCGATATCTGCCAGACCCTGGCCAACGCCAAGCGGCTGCAGATCCTCAATCTCTTAAAAAATGGGGAAATGTCCGTCGGCGCCATGGTGGCTGCCCTAAACATCGCCAAACCCAATCTCTCCCAGCATCTGGCGGTCATGCGGCAGAAGGGCATCCTGGCCTCGCGCCGGGAGGGCACCACCATCTACTACCGGTTGGCCACCCCCCATATCATCGAGGCCTGCCATATCATGCGTCAGGTCCTGCTGGAGGCCCTGGCGGTGCGAGGCTCTTTGACCGAGGAAACTCTGGCAACGGCTCGGGAGACGGCTGCTCCAGCCGAGGGTTAGGTTTTGCGGCCGAAGCAGCCCTAATTTTTTTTTGATTTATAATTGCATTATTTCGAAATTAATAATTAATATAGTGGAGGTTCGTATGGAAAGGGCAGTTTCCCATTCACCTGGTGTTACCCACCCTGCCGCCGCGCTCAGCGGCGTCAAACTCAGTGCCAGGGAACGGTTGGCCCGAAAGGCGCAGGCGGCCCACGCCCTGAAAACGCGGGGCCTGAAACAGCTCATAATGAGCGTGGTGTTCATCGCCGTCCTGGCGGCCGGTTGGGTTTTCCCCTTGCTGGGCTATTTTATTCCGGTCTGCATGCTGCTGGGCATCGGCATCGCCGCTTTCCGGGGCCGTTCCTGGTGCAACTGGCTCTGTCCCCGGGGATCTTTTGAGGACAGCCTGCTGCGCCGCCTCAGCCGCCAACGGCCCATTCCGGCCGTTTTCCGGGGCACCCCCCTGCGGCTGGCCGTGATGGGCGTGCTCATGACCGTTCTGACCGTCATGATCATCCGCCTCTGGCCGGACCCCGTGGCCATCGGCGGCTTCTTTGTGCTCATGCTTACCATCACTACCGCAGTAGCCATCGTCTTGGGGATCATTTACCAGCAGCGGGTCTGGTGTTATCTCTGTCCCATCGGCACCATGTCCAGTTGGGTGGGCAAAAACCGGCAGCCCCTGGCCTTGGCCCGGGACCGGTGCGTTGACTGCGGTCTGTGTGCCAAACATTGCCCCATGCAGTTGGCCCCGGTCAGCATGAAAGCAGCCGCCGACATGGCCCATAAAGGCGACTGCCTGAAATGCAGCCTCTGCGTCCACCACTGCCCCACGGCCGCCTTGCAGTGGCAGGACCTTGAGGCCAAAGAGGCGGCCTAAATCCAAGCCATATGAGCACGTTCCGGCGGGCCACCCCGGCCCGCCGGTTGCTTGTGACAACAACTACCCCTCAAAAAATCCTCCCTCCACCGGCCGGCGTCAAGCAACGGCGAGGATCGGCTGCGCCTTTTTCATTCACAACAGCCCGATTCGTGATATGATAATAAAATTAAGGAAAAATCAAAGGGGACGAAGGATTCGCATGCCAGCCCGTTTAGAGATCATGCTGCGGCCGGAGTTGTTTGATGCTGCCGGGGACAGCGTCCGGCGTCAGGCCCGGGAGTATTTCGGCTTGGAATTCAGCCGGGTGCGGGTAATCCAGATCCTGACTTTTGCCGCCGACCTGACCACGGCGGAACTGGAAGCCGTCCGGACAGAGGTCTTTACCAATCCGGTGACCCAGATTTCCAGCTTCCAGCCGCTGGCCCGCCATTTTGACTGGGCCGTCTGGGTGGGTCTGCGGCCCGGCGTCCGGGATAATCCCGGCGCCACCGGTTTGGAGGCCGTGGAGGCTTTTTTAGGCCGTTCCCTCGGTCCGGACGCGGCCCTCTATACCTCGACGTTGTATCTTTTCGAGGGCGACGGCATCTCCCGCCCGGAAATCAGCAAGATTGCCCGGGAACTGCTGGCCAACGACATTATTCAGGAGTTCCGCCTGTTTTCTCCTGAGGACTGGGATCCGCAGAACGGCGTCGGTCTTATTCTGCCGCAGGTGCGGCTGGACCATCAACCGACGGTGACCACCCTGGCCATTGACAGCAACGAAACTTTACAGCGGTTGAGCCAGGAGCGGAACCTGGCCCTGCGGGAGCAGGACATTCCCATCATCCGGCGGTATTATCTGCGCCAGGAGGTGCAGGCCCGGCGTCGACAGCTGGGGCTGAGTCTCCCCACCGACGTGGAACTGGAATACATCGCCCAGGCCCGCAGCGACCATTGCAATCACAACACCTTCCGGGGCATCTTCTCCTATCGGGACCTGGGCACGGGCGAGACCGCGACGATCAACAGTCTGTTCAAGACCTGCATTGAGCAGCCGACCCTGGCTCTGGCCAAAGAAAAACCCTGGGTGGTGTCGGTCCTCTGGGACAACGCCGGTGTGGGCGCCTTTGACGATGATTTTAATTACGTCATAACCGGCGAAACCCACAATTCCCCGTCCAATATGGAGGCCTACGGCGGCTCTTTGACCGGTATCGTCGGGGTTTATCGGGACCCCCTGGGGACCGGCCGGGGGGCCAAACTGGTGGCCGGCCTCTACGGTTTTTGCGTCGGCCGGCGTGATTATCAGGGGCCGCTGCGCCCCCGCCTGCACCCCCGCCGCCTCTTGGACGGGGTCATCGCCGGTGTCAAGGATGGCGGGAATAAGAGCGGCATCCCCACGCCTTTGGGGTTTGTCCATTTTCATGACAGCTATCTGGGCAAATGTCTGGTCTTTGTGGTGGCGGTGGGATTGATGCCCCGTTTGCTGCAGGGAACCGATGCCTCCCAGAAAACCACCTCCCCCGGCGATCTCATCTTTATGTGCGGCGGTCGGGTGGGCAAAGACGGCATTCACGGCGTCACCGCCTCCTCCGAGGAGTTCGGCGCCCATACGCCGGCCGGGCATGTCCAGATCGGCGACCCCTACACCCAGAAGAAAATGCATGATTTTCTCCTGGAGGCCCGGGACGAGGGCTATATCGCTTTTATTACCGACTGCGGCGGCGGCGGCCTGTCCTCGGCCATCGGTGAATCAGCCCGTTTTGCCGGCGGCTGCGAAGTCTGGTTGGAGAAAGTCCCCCTGAAATATGCGGGACTGGATCAATGGGAAATCTGGATCTCCGAATCCCAGGAGCGGATGGTGGTGGCGGTAAAACCGGTCCACGCTCCCGCTTTCCAGGCTCTGGCGGCCAAACACGGCGTGGAAGTCGCCAACATCGGCTGCTATACCGACTCCGGCGCCCTTCATCTGCTCTATGCCGGCCAGACCTGCGCCTATATTGAGCTGGCTTTCCTGGAAGGCGATTTCCCCCCTTGGCGCTTCGAGGCCGAGTGGCTGCCGCCTTCCCTGCGAGGCCTGACCGAACCGGTCTTGGGCGAACCCGAGGATCATACCGGTCTGTTGCACCGGCTGCTGGCCCGGCCCAATATCTGCTCCCGGGAATGGATCACCCGGCAATACGACCACGAGGTGCAAGGGAGCAGCGTCATCAAGCCGTTGGTGGGCCGGCGGGCCGATATCCCCAGCGATGCCGCAGTATTGCGGCCCCGGCAGGAGTCCGTGCGGGGACTGGCCCTCAGTATGGCCCTGCACCCCTCCTATGGCCAGATCGACACCTACCACATGACCGCGGTCTCCATCGATGAGGCGGTGCGCCGCCTGCTGGCCGTCGGCGGCAGTTTGGACCACATCGGCGGCGTCGACAACTTCTGTTGGCCCAGCATTCAATACGATCCGGTGAAAAATCCCGACGGTAAATACAAGGCGGCCCAATTGGTGCGGGCTAACCGGGCCTTGAAAGACCTCTGCCTGGCCTACGGCATCCCCCTGCTCTCGGGGAAAGACAGCATGTACATTGACGGCCATCTGCCCGGTGAGTTCCAGGAAACCCACAAAGTCTCCGGGCTGGCCACCCTGCTGTTCACGGCGGTCACCGTCATTCCCGATGTGGCCCGCTGCCTGACCCTGGATTGCAAAGAACCGGGTGATTATATTTACTTAATTGGCGCCACCAAGCCGGAGTTGGGGGGCTCGGAGCTCTACGACCTCTTTGGTTACGTCGGCCTGCAGGTACCCGAGGTGCATCCGGCCCAATTCCTGTCTTACTACCGGAAGATGGCCGAGGCCGTCGACGCTGGCCTGTTGGCCTCCTGCCACGGGGTGTATCGGGGTGGGGTGGCCGTCCATCTGGCCTTCAAGGCCATGGCCGGTGATCTGGGGCTTGAGGTTGACCTGGCGGCCGTGGCCGATTCGCCCCTGACGGCCCTGTACTCCGAATCGGCCGGCCGTTTTCTGGTGACGGTGGCACCATCGGATCAAGAGCGCTGGGAGGCCCTCATGGCCGGGACGCCGCTCTGGCGGCTCGGGCGGGTTCGGGCCGACCGTCGTTTCCTGGTGCATTGGAATGATCGCCTTCTCGTCAACACTGCGGTGGACGAGTTGCAGGCGGTCTGGAAAGAACGTTTCGGCAGCTTAATCTGAGCTCAAGGCAATAATGGTTCTGTCGCTGGGGGCAGGGGAGGGGGCCCAGGCACTTTCATAACCTGGAAAGGCGGTTCTCATGAACCATGGGCTCATCGACTTTCTCAGCCCCGACCTTTTTTGAGGAGGTACTGTGCACGCCGAGATCCTCGTCTTGCATTTTTCCAAAGATATTGTGGACCAGCCCATTATCTACCGGCTGGTGAAAGATTTCGATCTGGAATTCAACCTGCTGAAAGCCACCATCTACCCGCGGCAGGAGGGCATTATTGTTCTGGAACTGCGGGGACATCCCAAAAACTTTGAGGCCGGCGTCAAGTATTTAAAAAATGCCGGGGTCAAGGTGCAGCGGGTCGCCAGTGAAGTGCGGCGCAATGATGAGCAATGTTACCAGTGTGGAACCTGCACGGCCATCTGCCCTACCGGCGCCCTGTATGTGAAACGGCCGGAAATGGAGATCGTTTTTGATCCCGAAAAATGCAGTGCCTGCGAGTTATGCTGTCCGGTCTGCCCGGCCCGGGCCATGGAGGTCTCCATCAATCGCAAGGCCGTAGCCTAAAACCATCGCCGGCCGGCGCCGCCGCGAGACCTTGTATGTCCGCCACTGAGAACCCGAGCACCGGGCAGCCTTCGGCCTGGCTGCCGTCCTTTTTTATTCTGGTGCTGTCGCTGCTGATGTCCGGCGTTTTTTTCTTCCTGCCCCTGCACCTGAAGCACCAGCTCCATTTCAGCGGCTGGCAGATCGGCGTGCTTTATGCTGCGGCCAGTCTCAATGCCTTGCTCGTGACCTTCCCGTTGGGGGTCGCCGGCGACCGCTATCCCTTGGTTTACCTGCTCCGGGCCGGGCTGGTCCTCAGCGGCGCCTGTCTCTGGGGGCTGGGCCGCCTGCAGACCTTTGCCCCCTATCTCCTTGCCTTTTGGGGTTTCGGCCTGGGGCTTCACGCCTTTCGCATCGCCCTGGACACGGTCCTCTTTAAATCCGTGGGCCACAGTTCCGTGCGAGCTCTGGCCCACTATAATTCCTGGCGCATGGCCGGTATGATGCTCGGCACGCTCCTGGGTGGCTGGCTCTTCTATCGCCTGGGTTTTGCCGT
>CALGOE010000215.1 GCA_937958145.1 uncultured Desulfobacca sp. | reverse complement strand
AGCTGGAAAGCCAGGCCTATGATGACTCCCCCTTGCCCATCGGCCACGGGGCCACAATTTCGCAACCGTATATCGTCGCCCTGATGACCCAGGCGGCGATGATTCGCCCCGGCCAGCGGGTTTTGGAAGTGGGCACCGGCTCAGGGTATCAGGCGGCGGTCCTGGCCATGTTAACCGACCAGGTCTATACCATTGAACTGGTGCCGGAGTTGGCCCAGGCCGCGGCCGACCGCCTGGCCCGCTTGGGCTATAAGCAGGTCGCGGTCAAAACCGGGGATGGCTACCAGGGTTGGCCCGAGCAGGCCCCCTTTGACGCCATTCTGGTGACCGCCGCCGCCCCCCAGGTTCCCCCGGCCCTCAAAGAGCAGCTCAAAGAAGGCGGCCGTCTGATCATCCCCGTGGGTCCGATCTATGGCCCCCAATATCTCCTGCGCCTGACCAAACAGGGCGCCACCTTCCAGGAAGAGGTTATCACTCCCGTGGCCTTTGTGCCGCTGGTTAAACCGCGCCAACCCCGCCGCTAGGAAGGTGCAGATGGCCCGCCCAGCCGCCGCGGTGCCAACCCCCTCCTCAGGCGTTGCCAAAAGCCGGGATACTTTTCCTGGTCTCTGGCGCCCCCCCGGCCCCATCGGGATGAGGGGCAGGGGGAGAGGGGCCTTCCCCTGGCCCCGGCCCTGCCACGGACTCCGTTAAAAACCTCCTAATCCATTGGGGCGCCCCTTCTGGCCCTCGGCCACAGGGGCGGGCTGCCCCCCTCCCTGACGGTGCTGCTGCATTTCCGCCTGACGCCGCTGCTGTTGTTGGACCTGCTGCTGCCTTATCATCTCCAGCTGCCGGCGCTGCTGTTCTTGCTGTTGCCGGACCATCTCGGCCTGGCGGCGCTGCTGTTCTTGCTGCTGCCGGACCATCTCGGCCTGCCGGCGCTGCTGCTCCTGTTGTTGACGGATGACCTCGGCCTGGCGCTGTTGTTCCTGCTGGTGCCGGATCAGGTCCTGAGGCCGCTGTTGTTGGACCTGCTGCTGCCGGATCATCTCCAGTTGCCGGCGCTGCTGTTCCTGTTGCTGGCGGCCGACCTCCGCCTGGCGCTGCTGTTGTTCCTGGTGCTGCCGGCGAAGAGCCTGCTGGCGGAACTCTTCCTGTTCTTGGAAGCGGCGCCGCTGCTGTTCCTCCTGAACCCGGCGATTTTCCGGCGGCAAAACCGCACCGGCTTCTGGGCCGGGACGCCCAGCCGTTGCTCCCGGCGGTCGGCTCAGCTCCGACGGTGGGGACGGCCGGCTGCTGACCCCGGGGGCGTCGTCAGGTGACGGCGTCTGGGTTCTGAGAGGAGGCGGTTGCGGACTCCGGTCTTGCACCTTGGCGGCCGGGTCGGCTCCCAGGGGCGCCGAGGCCACCGGCGCCGATGCCGGCGCTGCCAACCGCGGGCGGGCCGTTTGGTTGTCCGTCGTCACCCCGGCCAGAGGCGGGCCCACCTTGGCGGGATCCGGTTGCGGTCTTCCCGGCCGGGCCGGTCGGCCGGCGGTATCCGGGGGGCTGGGACCGACGGCGCCGACTTCTCTGACGTTGTCAGACCTGGGGCCAGGTCCGGTGGCCGGCTGGCCGCTGTGGACCGCGGCCCGGTCCGGAGCCGAAACCTGGGAGGGGGCGGCTGCCGGCAGCCGTGGGGGCAAAGACGCCGGCCGCGGCAGGGCATCCGGCCGGTTCAAGGCCATATTCCGGGTCTGCACCGGCGTCCACCAGCGGCCGGACCGTTGGCCCTCGGTGGCAGCCACCGGCACCAATTGCCGCCAGGCCGGGTGGCGCGCCATGACATGGTGGGGGGGCAGGGCGTTGTGCAGGTGGTGCAGGCGGTGTCGCTGGACCCGCCGATGCACATCTTGCTGGTTAATGTTTGTCACCTTGGTAATATACGTCACCGATGGCCCCCAATTATAACAGGCCCGTGGGGCATAAGCCGGAGTGACATAATTATAGATATACACGGTCCGTTCATAAATGACCGGCACATACCGGGGAGCGGCCAGAAGACCGGCGTTGTAATAAGAATACCGCGGGGAGTAGGGTTCCCCCCAACCGTAAAGGAAATCGTTGACCCGGGTGAAAATCCAGGACGTGGGAGGCAGGCTGGCCGGGGAATAGCCCGAGGCGCCGTAATCCAGAGCTCCACCGGCATCACCCAGCCACGAGGTGGACTCTGCGGTCGTCTCAGGGGGAGGCACCGGCGCCCACCCCACGTGCTCATCATTCGCCCGCCAGGTGACGGTATGGGGGTACCAGGTGCGGCCGGGGATCCAGATCCAGCCGTACTCGGGGGTATTCTGCCAGTTGCCATAATGATACGTGGCCCAGCCCCAGGGTTCGTCGGTTTCAAAGACATAGCCATCCTGGGTCAGGACCCAGCGGCCGTTGGTATAGGGCCGCCAGTTCGCCTCGACCCGGGAAGGCCGCCAGACCAGGCCGTAGCGGTTATGCTGCAGCCACTGGCCATACGGCGCCAAAGCCTCCTGAAACAAGGCCGCGTCCTCAGACGCGGCCTGCACCGGCGCCGCCCAGATACCGATAACCAGCACCAGGAGGCAGAACCACACATATTTGGGGAGTGCCACCATCAGCCCTCTCCTTTGCTTTTGTCCGCGTTTTTTTCGCACCTGGCAACACCTCAGGGCCACCCGGGAGGCTGACAGGTCTTCTGATCATTATTCTATGCAAATATCCTGCCAGAGTTATCTTCTTGCCCCACCGGCCTTTCCGGACTGCGACCAACGGCGTAGCCGCCCGAAATTCTTAAAAAGCCAAAAAAGGATGAACTTCCTGGCCACTCCCTCTCATTTTGACAAAAAGAGCCTGGCCACACCCTTCTTCATGCCGCTGAGGCTGACGAACAGGGGAATTTCAGGGAAAGAATAGCCACGGAGAGGAGTTCAAAAAATTTTGGCGATGCTCCTGCCCAAAGCGCCCGGTCAGATAGCCGACCGGCTGCCCTGGAACCAGAGGCAGGGTTGGTGGAGAGGAGGCTGCAGGCTGCTCCCTGCCGCCCCGGCCCGGCAGAGCCCTGTGCTAGCAATGGTTCAGGCAGGTTGGCGGTCGTCGCCAGGGCGCAGCAGGGCTACCGGCAGGTGGGCAAAGACTGCGGCCAACGGCAGCCCCGAAGGTCCACCGACAATCTCCCGGCCGCTGAGCCCATCCTGCCAGCGGCTGGGGGCCGCCGCCGGGAGAAGGAGGCGGCAGTTGCGCCACACCGCCTCGCCCACCGGCGGTCGTTCCGGCGTGGTCAGACCAACAAAAAACCTGGCCGCGGCGACGATCACCCACTGTTCGCCCCATCGGCGGGCAAAGGCAACAACATGATCCTGGTGCGGGCCCTCCACCGTGAGAGGCAGATAGTCTCCCCGGCTGAAGAGCTCGTGGCAGGTCTTCCGGATCCTCAGGGCCCGGGAGGTGACATACAATTTTACCCGGCCGTCCCGCCATGAAGTCAGCAGGCTAGCGGGGAAGGCTGGGTCAGGCCTGGCGGCCGCAGTCTGCAGTTCCTGCAAAAGGCGCTGCCGCCGGGCAAAATCCACCGGTCGCCGGTTGTCCGGGTCCACCAGACTGAAATCCCACAGCTCCTGCCCCTGGTAGATATCCGGCACCCCCGGCGCCGTGATCTTCAGGAGGACCTGCGACAATGCATTCAAGGCCCCCAAATAGGCCACCTGCCCCTGAAATGCCAGAAAATCGAGCAAGAATTTATTGGCTGCACTTTCGCTCAGGATGTCCGCCACAAAGGCCAGCAGTGCGTCTTCATAGTCCTGTCTGGGTTCGATCCACCGGGAGTGGACTTTGGCTTCCCGCAAGGCTTTGATGAGATAAGCCTGCAGTCGCCGGCGGAACTCCGGGACTTCCCGGGCCTCCAGGGGCCAGGCACCCAAGAGGGTCTGATACAGGAAGATCTCTTCATTGGCGTCGGGCACCGGCTGGCCCCCACAGAGGCGTTTCCGGGGGGCGTGCCACTGCCGCCAGGTGTGGAGCTTCTCCCGCCAGCGGGCCGGCATTTCCGTCAGCACATTCAACCGGGCCCGGACATCTTCGCTGCGTTTGGTATCGTGGGTGGAAGTGGCGTTCATCGTGGCCGGCCAACGCCGCCGTCGCTCCTGGCAGAAATCATGGAACGCCGCCACGCTTACCGCCTGCCGGCATCCCCCGACCTCGTTGAGGGACAAGAGCGGATTATACACATAGGCCGCCGTATCCTCCAGCCCCTTGGCCATAATGGGGCCGGAAAACTGCTGCCAGCGACAGACAAACCGCAGCCAGTTTTTCTTCTGCTCCTCCCCCATACCGGGGCTGAATTCCAGCAGGAGTATCCGCCGCAGGAAATCCAGGGCCAGATCGTCCAGGGCAGGTTGGCGCTGTCGGGCTGCCGCCACCGCGACCTCGACAAAATGCCGGTCCGTCGGGGCCACCGTCAAACTGCAGGTATAGGTGCGATACACCGGCAGACAAGCCGTAATCTCCATCAGGGCGGCCAGGAGATCCTGACGGGAGACATCCATGGCCTGCCGGTCGGCAGCCGCCAGCGCGGCCAGATCATCTTCCAAATTATGCACCTCCCCGCCGAAGAGCGAGGTAAGGATAAACTTTTTCTTCTCATAGACCACATCTTCCCAGGCCGACGGTATCCCGGTCACCTCCCGATAGAGGGCCTCCATCTCCTCCAGCCCCCGGGCCGCCACAAAGAGATTATTGAGCACCCCCAGAAAGTCATAGCCGGTGGTCCCCGCCACCGGCCAGGCCGCCGGCAGCTGCTCGTCCTTCTCCAGGATTTTCTCCACCACGACGTAGAAAGGGGCCGGGGCGCCAGCCGGCCGCCGGCTCTGCAGTTCGGACTGCAGGCGTTGCAGGTAAGCGGTGGGATCGTTGAGGCCATCAATATGATCCAGCCGCAAACCGGTCACCTTCCCCTCCTCCACCAGCTTCAGGAGCAGGCCATGGGTGGCGGCAAAAACCTGGGGATCCTCCACCCGGATGCCGATGAGATCGTTGATACTGAAAAACCGCCGATAATTGATCATCTCCAG
>CALGOE010000214.1 GCA_937958145.1 uncultured Desulfobacca sp. | reverse complement strand
CTGGTCCTCATCGGCGCGGTCAACGGCACCATCTCCCTCTATTACTATCTGCGGGTGGTCTATGCCGCCTATTTCCTGGATCCAGGCGACCTGCCCAAGGTCGTGCCTTCCAGCACCATCCGTTGGGCCACCTATGCCCTGATCCTGGTTATCATCGGCTTTGGCGTTTTCCCCATGCACGTGGTGGATCTGGCCCGGACGGCCGTGAAATTTGTCCTGTATACCTAACTGAACTAATTGGCACTGCTTTTTGGTCTTTGAGCGCTCGGCCACGGCGGCCTGAGCGCTCAAGTTATTTTGACAGGAAAAAGGAGATTGATACAATAACAGCAAGAGCTCTGGCGGTGGTTAGCGAAGAACATTATGGCCCTGGTGGTGATGGCTGAGAGAGGAGCGCCCATGGCCTTCACTGATTTTTTTGCCCGGAAAAAAACCTGTGATTTTGTTGCCGATGCCGACGGCCGGGTGGCCCAGAAATACCAAAAATATCGGGAATTTTTGGAATATAACCGGGATACCCTAAAAATGTTGGCCGAATTGGAGCAGCTGTATTACGGCAGTCGCATCAATCTGTTGGCCGTCCGGAAGCAGTGTGATGACCTCCTGGCTACCTTGCGCCGGCTGGTCCTGGCTCTGGATGATATGGGGGGCGGCCGTTACCGGGAATTGGCCCAATCCTGCCAGCGGGTGGAGGAGGCGTTGGCCCTCGCCTTTGAAGCAGGGCCCATTTGTCTCATCGGTGATCTGGTACTGCCCCTGGAAGCGCTGCGTCCAGAGACCATGGTGGAAGCCGGGGGCAAGGCCACCAATCTGGCGACTATTGCCCGCTTCGTAAAACTTCCCATCCCGCCGGGTTTCGCCATCACCTCCTACGCGTTCGAGCGTTTCCTGGAGGAAAACAAGCTGGCGGTCCCCATCGAGCTCATTCTGACCTCCCTCAAACCAGATGATCTGGCTGATTTAGAAGTGCAGAGCACTATTATTCAGGAGAGCATCAAAAGAGCGCCGGTGCCGCCATTTTTGGCCGAGAAGATTTTCCAGGCGTATGAAGACTTGGAGGCCAAGACCCAGAAAAATGTCCGGATCGCCATGCGCAGCAGCGCCGTGGGCGAAGATACGGAAGCTTCTTTTGCCGGGCAGCATCTCACCGTCTTAAACGTTACCCGGGAGGGTTTGCTGGCGGCCTATAAAGCGGTGCTGGCCAGTAAGTATTCGCCCCGGGCGATTCTTTATCGCCTCAATTTCGGGCTCAACGATCGGGAAACCCCCATGTGCGTGGCGGGGATTGCCATGATTGACGCCAAGGTCAGCGGCGTCATTTATACCGTGGACCCCACCAACCCCGCCTCTGGCCTGCTCAAGATCAGCTCCCTGTGGGGTTTAGGCGAACATCTGGTGAGCGGCGAAGCCTCGCCGGATGAATTTTTTGTGGACAAACCGAGCGGCAGCATTGTGCAGCAGAGCATCGGCGAGAAAAAAGAAAAGCTCGTCAGCCTGCCGGATGGCGGGACTCAGCTTGTGGCCGTGCCGGAGGCGGAAATTTCCCAGCCCTCGCTCACCCGGTCGCAAATCCAAACCTTGGCCGCCTATGGCCAAAAGTTGGAGGGGTATTTCCAGGCCCCACAGGATATCGAATGGGCCATTGACCAGGAAGACAGGATATATATCCTGCAAAGCCGTCCTCTGGGATTGGTGCAGAGTAAAACCGGCAGCGCGGTTTTAATGGTGGACGCCAAGAGCCATCCGGTGCTTTTTGCCGGCGGGCAGATGGCCTCGCCGGGGATCGCGGTGGGCCAGGTGGTGATGGCCAGCGCCAAGCCTGCTGCTCTGCCCGAGAACGCCATTTTGGTGGCCCGGACTGCGTCACCCGATTATGCCGCGCTCATGAGTCGGGTGAAGGGCTTGATTACCGATATAGGAAGTGTTACCAGCCACCTGGCTTCGGTGGCCCGGGAGTTCGGGGTGCCGGCCGTCATGGACGTCGGCAATGCCACTGAACTCCTGAAGCCGGGGCAGGAAATCACGTTGGTGGCCGATGCCACCACCGTGTACCAGGGTCTGGTCCCGGAATTGGCCGAGCAGATCCGTCCGGCCAGAAAACATATGTTTAATAGTCCGGTGCACCAACGGCTGCGGTCCATTTTGGATCATATCTCCCCTCTTTACCTGACCGATCCCAAAGCTGCTGAATTTACCCCGGCCGGCTGTCGCACGGTCCATGATATTATCCGCTATGCCCATGAAATGGCCATGCAAGAGATGTTCGGCCTGACGAAAATCGGTCCCCAGATCGTCAATGTGGCCAAGCTGACGACGAATATACCCCTGGTGCTGTATCTGATCGATCTGGGCGGGGGGTTGCGCCCGGGCCTGACGACCTGTGATAGCGTGCACCCCGATGATCTGGAGTCCATCCCCATGAAGGCCCTGTGGCGGGGCTTTACGCACCCCGGCATTACCTGGAAAGGGACGGTGCCTTTTGACGTCAAGAACTTTATGAACCTGATGGCCCAGGGAGCCATGCAGAGTCAAGAGAACCTGCCTGGCGGCGACAGTTTTGCCATCCTGGCCCATGAATATCTTAATCTCAGTGCCAAATTCGGCTACCATTACGCCAATCTGGACACCTTCGGCAGCGACGATCCGGAGCAGAATTATATCAATTTACAGTTTGCCGGCGGCGTGGGCAGCTTTGTGGGGCGGTCTCTGCGTCTCACTTTTCTGGCCGAGGTGCTCTACCGGTTGGGATTTTCCCTGAAGGTCACCGGCGACCTGCTGGAGGCCTCCATTACCGGCCTGAGCCGGCCGATATTGGAGACGACATTGGACCAGGTAGGGCGGTTGTTGGCCTCCAGCCGCCTGCTGGATGTGGCCATCACCGGCGAAGCCGATATTCAGCCGATGGTTGAGGCCTTTTTTAACGGCGACTATGACTTCCTGCAGCAGTCAGAGAGCATCCACCTGCCCGGGTTTTATACGCATACCGGGAACTGGCGGTTGGCCACCGAACAGGGCGAGACCGTGATCGTCCAGGATGGTTCCCATTATTTGGGAAAATTTTCAGCGGGTTTGGCTGGCATGATGACGACCATGATCGGCGAAACCTATCTGGAGATACTGGATAATATCGGGGCGTATTTCTATTTCCCCCTTGCCATTGCCAGGGAAAGCTACCTGACGGCCGGATCGGCCCAGGTGCAGGTCCGCCCGGTATCGGGCCGCATTGATCAAGCCGGGGGTCTGGCCTTCGGTATCCGGAACATAGGGAATTACTTTGTCTTCCGGGTGAACACCCTGGAGGAGGATATAACCCTCTTTGAATTCGTGGACAATAAAAGGCTGAAACGGGCCTCGGCGCCGGCCAGCCTGACGCCGGGCCAATGGTATGAACTGCGGGTGGATTTTGCCGGGCCAAATTGCCTCTGTTGGCTGGATGGCCAACCCCTCCTCGATTATACCGCCACCCGGCCTCTGGCCGGCTATATCGGGCTGTGGACCAAAGCTGATGCCGTGACCCATTTCGCCAACCTGAGGATAAAAGGGCCTGGGGCCGAAAGATAGGGGAGGCCTGGGATCCAGGCCCCTCCCAAAAGGCAATTGTGCCGAGCTGTCAGCGGGGCAGGACGTGAAAGAACTCCAGAGCCAGGACGACGCCGGCCAGCAGGAGGCGATAGACCACGAAGATCAGGAAGGTATGGCGCTGGAGAAATTGCAGCAGATATTTGATGGTCAGATAGCTGGAAACCACGGCCGCCAGAAAGCCCAGTAAATAGGCAAAGTTGAATGATACCGGCTCAGAGTTTTTCAGCAATTTGAGGGCGTGATAGAACCCGGCTCCGAAGATGATGGGGGTGGACAGGAGAAAGGAGAACCGGGCTGCGGTTTCCCGGGTAAAACCGAGGAACAGCCCCATGGTAATGGTGCTGCCGCTGCGGGAGACGCCGGGCATGATGGCCAGGGCCTGGGCGCAGCCGATGAGGACGGCATCACTGAGCGTTATCCCGGGCAGACGGCGCTGATGTCGAGCCAGGCGGTCAGCCAAGTAGAGGAGGACGCCCATGACCGCCAGGAGGACGGCGATCCGGATCGGCGTCCGGAATACGGTTTCGGCCTGTTTTTCCAGGAAAAAGCCGGCCAGGGCACCGGGGATGCTCCCCACCACCAGATACCAGAACAGCCGCCGTTCCAGGCGGTTAAACCTCTCGGGCCGCAGCAGCGCCCGGCCCATATCCCACCAATCCTGCCAGAAGTATGAAATCAAGGCCACCAGGGTACCCACGTGGAGGAGCACGTCAAAGGCCAGACCGGCTTCCTGGACTTGAAAATAGTGTTCCAGGAGGGCCAGATGGCCGGAACTGGAAATGGGCAGAAACTCTGTCAGTCCTTGAATGATGCCGAGGAAAATGGCATGCAGGATTTCCATAGGGGCAGCCTCGCGCGGTGAAATTGGCAATGGGAACGGCACTGCCGGCGACAGGCCGGGAGGATCCTGCCCGCCGCCAGCCCCGACCGGCACTCAGTCCCGACTCGTCAGAGGGGTGGTCGGCGGCGATGAAACGACGTGGTCTGCTGAAAAGCATGGGCAGCGGTCAAGAGGGTCGGCTCCGCGAAGGGCGGGGCCAAAAGCTGCAGACCGATGGGCAAGCCCTGGGCAGTGAAGCCACAGGGGAGCGATATCCCCGGGATGCCGGCCAGATTGGCTGAGATCGTAAAAATATCAGACAGATACATGGTCAAGGGGTCGTCGATCTTCTCGCCCAACCGGAAGGCGGCTGTGGGCGCCACCGGTGTGGCCACTACCTGGCAGGTCTGAAATACCTGGTCAAAATCCCGGCGGATGAGGGTCCGGACCTGGGAGGCCTTGCGATAATAGGCGTCGTAGTAGCCGGCGGAGAGGGCGTAGGTGCCCAACATAATGCGGCGCCGGACTTCGGTGCCCAGCCCTTGGGAACGGGTGGCCAGATACATGTCGTGCAATTCCTTGGCGGCCGGGTCGCGCCAGCCGTATTTGACGCCGTCGTAGCGGGCCAGATTGGAGCTGGCTTCGGCCGTGGCGATGAGATAATAGACGGCCACGGCATACTCGGTATGGGGCAGACTTACCTCCAGCAGTTCGGCCCCCAGACGTTCGTAGTGGCTCAGGGCGGCCCGCACGGCCTGCTCCACCTCCGGATCCAGGCCTTGGCCAAAATACTCCCGGGGCACGCCGATCTTCAGGCCGGTCACGTCTTGGTGCAGGGCGGCCGCATAATCGGGCACCGGTAGGGGCGCGGACGTGGAATCCTGGGGATCATGGCCGGCAATGGCTTGCAGGAGCAGGGCACTATCGGTGACATCCTTGGTGAGAGGACCGATCTGGTCCAGAGAGCTGGCATAGGCCACCAGACCGAAGCGGGAGACGCGGCCGTAGGTGGGTTTGAGCCCCACCACGCCGCAATGGGAGGCGGGTTGGCGGATGGAGCCGCCGGTGTCGCTGCCCAGCGCCGCCAGACAGAGGTCGGCGGCCACCGCCGCGGCCGAGCCGCCGCTGGAGCCGCCGGGAATGTAGTCCATATGCCAGGGGTTGCGGGTGACGCCAAAGGCGGAGTTTTCGGTGGACGAGCCCATGGCAAACTCATCCATGTTGACCTTGCCCAGGATCACGGCCCCAGCTTGGCGCAGTTTCTGCGTCACCGTGGCGTCGTAGGGCGGGATGAAGTTCTCCAGATATTTGGAGGCGCAGGTGGTGCGCAGACCTTTGGTGGCAATAAGATCTTTAATGGCCAGGGGTATGCCGGTGAGCGGGCCGGCGGCGCCGGCGGCGAGGCGTTTGTCCGCCTCCTGGGCTTGGGCCAGGGCTCCTTCGGCGTCCACGGTCAGGTAGCAATGGAGCCGGCCGTCCAGGGCGGCAATCCGCGCCAGAAAGCCGTTGGTGAGCTCCACCGCCGAGATTTCTTTTTTGTGCAGCAAAGACTGGGCTTCATGTATGGTGAGATGCTGCCAGGAATCCATCATAACGCCGCTCTCCGAACTTAAATGATTTTCGGGACCACAAAGGCCTGACGCTGCTGCTGGGGGGCGTTGGCCAGGGCCTCGTCGGGGGAGAGGCCGGCTTTGACCTCATCGGGCCGGAAAGCGTTGGTCAGGTCCAGGACATGGGTCATAGGGGGAACCTCGGTGGTATCCAATTCATTGAGTTTGGCCACATACAGCAAAATATCATTCAACTGCCGGGTGAACATCTCCACCTCGACGGCAGAGAGACGCAACCGGGCCAACTGCGCAATCTGAGTGACGACTTCCGGGGTCAACGACATGATGGCATCCTTCCTGGGTGGGGGGCGGGCAACCCTTTGCGTACAATTTAAATTGATGATTTTATCTCATTGCCGGAAAAAGGCAATGACTGATTCTGATAAAATCTCCGCCAGGGCAGGCCTTGCTGCGAAATTAGCAGGGTTCCGGCATATTTGTCCGGTCCCGGGGCTCTCTCTGACCATTCGCCCAATGTGGGCAGGCATCAGGGCCTCAGCGGTGGCTTGAGGTAAAGGCCGTCTCTTCCCAGACCTCCTGCTGGCGGTCGGCGCGGCTAGGGCGCCGGCAGGGTTTATCTTGTTCAGTCTTCCGGCTCGCGGTCGGGCCGGACCAGGCGGATGGTGCCCAGGAGGAAGATGAGCACGACGCCGGCGACAAAGCCGCCCACGTGGGCCCAGAAGGCGATGCCGCCGGTTTGGGCTGCCCGGGGGCCTAAAATGGAAAAGGCGCCGCTGAAGAATTGCAACAGAAACCAGACCCCCAGAAAAACATAAGCCGGCACTTCGACAATGGGGGCAACAAAGAAGAAGGGGATGAAGACCAGCACCATGGCACGGCGAAAAAGGAGGAAGTAGGCGCCCATAACGCCGGCGATGGCGCCGCTGGCCCCCACCAGCGGCACCCAGGAAGTGGGCGTCAGGGCCGCATGCAACATGGTCCCGGCCACCCCACAGGCCAAATAAAAGAATAGATAGCGGAAATGCCCCAGGCGATCTTCCACATTATCGCCAAAGATAAACAGAGTCCACATATTGGCGATGAGGTGCAGCCAGCTGCCATGGAGGAACATGGTGGTCAGCAAAGGCAGATACAGGGCCCCATAGTGTTCCGGGTGAGCTTCCCAGATGGCAAAAAACCGGGCCGGGATAAAGCCGAAAGTGGTGATGAATTGCGGCATCAGGGGGCCGGTGGCCAAGGCCAGGAGAAAGAAGAGGATGTTCAGGGCGATGAGCGTATAGGTAACCAGGGGCCGGCGGCTGGACGGGATATTATCACGTAAAGGGATCATGGCGGGGCCTGGGCAGGGTGTTGGTTTCTAAGGCTGATGTCTTAATGATAACGGTTCTGGCGGGACATGCAAGGGCGTTGTCGCCATAACCGGCCGGTTGACGATCAGGCGTTTGCCATTTATTTGTTTTACCGTCTGGGCCTCTGATAAATATGCCTCGGGTGCGCACTCATCCATCAGGACAAAGACCCGCTGCGGCCCTTGCCAGAGGCGTTTGAGGTCATCAGGGGTAATGAGATAGTTTTCCTGATGGGAAAGGGGGAAGCCGAATGCCGGCAGGCCATCCCGCTGGACCATGAGAATGGGCCGACCGCCGTAATACCGGAGACTCATGCCGTATTCAAATTCTTCAATGTTTCCCATGACGATAATATCCTGGGACGAGGCCTCCTCTTTGAGAATCTTGCCGGCCCAGGCGTCGCTCAAGTGGGGGGACAGGAGCCAGAGGCTCAGGAAGGTAAAATAGAGGAGAGTCAGGCTGATGCCGCTTAGGCTGCAGAGGCTGAGGAGCGGCCGGCGGCGCCAGCAACTGAGGAATAACAATGCCGACAGGACCGCCAAGAGGGGCGCGGCCTGATAGACCAACGGCTGCAATTGGTCAAACATACCGTCAAATTCCCGGCGGTTGTCGGTGCAGGTCTGTTCCAAAAAGGGCACCAGGGAGAGCAGACCCAGCAGGAAAACGGCATATAACCCCAAGCTGATCACCATAGCTCGGGAATCGGGCCGGTCCAGGTAAAGATCCAGCCGCCGGCCGGCAATGAGGGCCAGGGCCGGCAGGGCCGGGAGGCTGTAATATTCGATCCGGGTGAAGGACAGGCTAAAAAACAACAGGGTGGCACCGGCCCAGAGAAGGAGGAGGAGTCCGGCCGCCTCCTCTTGGGCCACCGGCCAGCGCCGCTGGGGCCAGAGGGTGGCAATCCCGGTGGGGAGAAAGGGCGTCCAGGGCATCAGCCAGACCAGGATGAAGAGCCAGAAGGTGAGAAGCGACAGCGGCTTAATGTCCGCAGGATAGCGATGTCCCAGGAAGCGGCTGATCTGTTCATTGACGATCTGAAACTGGAAAAAGCCCGGATGGCGCACTTCCATGAGGATGAACCAGGGGAGGGCGGCGACGGCCAGACCGAGCCAGGCCCAGGGGTTGAGCAGGAAACCGGGCCAGTGTCTGGTTTTGGTCAAGGCCAAAAAAAGCCCGCCAATGACCAGGGGGAAGAACATGCCGATGAGCCCCTTGCTCAGCAAGCCGATGCCGACACAGGCGAAGAATGCCGCCATCTGCCAGGGTCGGGGTCGGCGCCGCCAGAGCCAGAGGAAGACCAGGGACCAGCTTAACGACAGGGTGATGAGGTGGTCCGCCAACATTTGCAGGTGCAGGGCAAAGAACCCGATGCTGGTGAGCAGCACCAGACCGGCCAGCCAACCGGTCCGCAGCGAGAAACACAGCGTCCCCAAGGTAAATACGGCCAGCACCTCTCCCAGGCCGATGAGGAAGGTGACCAGCCGGACGGTGTTTTCTGGCTGTGCTCCCAGAGACAGGGCGGCGAGGTTCAGCCAGTAGTAGAGCGGTGGTTTGTCCAGATAACGGGCGCCGTTCAAGCGGGGGGTGAGCCAATCGCCGGACTCCAGCATTTCCAAAGGGATCTGGGCATACATGGCCTCGGAGCGGATGAGGGGCAGCTTGCCCAGGGTGGGCAGAAAAATCAGGGCCCACAGCAGGATCAGACCCAGGCCGGCGATTGTGGCGGAACTGCGGACAGCCATCAGAACGGATACCCCAACCCCATAAAGACGGAGTTGTTGCCGCCCTGGCCGATCCCCACTTCAATATGCCCCACTACCTGGGGGCGGACCACTGCCCTGAGGGCTACACCCGCAGCAGAGTGCAGTTGACGGAAATTGAAGCGGCTGAAGGTAGGAAAGACCTTGCCCACATCCACGAACGGGGCCACCTCCAAGTTGGTGGTCACCCCAAAATAGTGAAATTGATAGACCGTGAAGCGTTGCTCCAGGGAAAAAGTAATCATATTGCGATCCAGCCAACGCCATTCCCCCCAACCCCGATTGGTCCGATAGCCTCCCAGACTGGGCCAGCGATAAAAGGGGGTCTTGAATTCCCGGGTCATAAAATCGGCCTGGAGGCGGACGGCCGTAATAATCCGTTTGGTCTGGAGATCCCAGGGTTGAAAACCCCGCATGTCAAACCCGATGCGGTCAAAGGAACTGTCGCTGCCCAAAAAGATCAGGGCCGTTTCGGCGTAGAAGCGCGCCAACATACCGCAGGTGGGGGTGTCTTTATAATCCCGGGTGTCAAAACTGCAACTGATGCCATGAACGGAGACGGTATTGCGCCGGTCCTGCATCACCGCGGGGAAAACATCGACGGTGGAACGGAGATTGGGAAGATGATTGTTACTCAGGGAGGTTACGTTCAACCGTTCATACCAGGCGATTTCCCAAGATTGGGCGAAACGGTAGCCCAGGGAAGCGGACAGGGTGCGACTGCGAAACGTGTAACTGGTCTGATCACTGCTGAGGCTGTTGTTGCCAAAGCCGTAAAAACGGGGAAAAATATCGCAGTCATAAAGCAATTGGCCCATATAAAACCATTCCTCCGCCTGCTCCGCCGACTTTTCGTAGGCTGCCTCAAAAAAACTGCGGATCTTGGTGGAAGGATCGGCAATCAGGCGATAATGGACATTTTTGGCCGGGTAGGCCAGGAGGCGAAACGCCAGCGACGTGCCAGCATAATCATTATCAATGGCCGAGGGGGCCAGGATCATGCCAATGGCCTTATCCTGGCGGGGAAAGACCCAGACTGGCAAGACCCCATAATCGTTGCCGCTGTTTGGGTCGGTGCCCACCACCGGCAGCGGGAACAGCGTGGCTTCCACCTGCTGATTTTCTCTTTCCACCGGCAGGGGCGGCGGCAGCAGGGCTGCGGGAAAGTGCGTGGTGCAGCCCAACAGGGCGGTGAGAAGACCAGGGAGGAGGGCTCGAAACCACTGGCGGCCAAGACTCATGGCATTGACGTCCCTCCCGCCTCAGGAAAAGTTCCAGCGGAGCATTTCCCACACATCCCGGAGATTGCGGCCCAGGGTCCGCACGATGGTCGGTTCAAAACCAGAATGCATCATACATTGCCGACAGCGGGGATCACGGTCAACGCCGTAGTGGTCCCAGGGCGTCTTTTCCAACAGGTCCTGGAAGGTGGGGTAATGGCCATCCAGGATCTG
>CALGOE010000213.1 GCA_937958145.1 uncultured Desulfobacca sp. | reverse complement strand
CCCATCCTCCCATGGAGGTAGGTGATACATTTTTTTTACTCGGGGGGGTGACATTTTCTTGTTGCAGTTAGGGGGTGACATAATCATATTGCAATCACAAAATTTCCTCCCCGCCCCTTGACAGAGGCATAATTTCCAGATATATAAATTTGTTCCAACTGCTTTGGAGAGAGATATGAAGACCTTTGTCGCTCGTGAAAAAGACGTGGCCAAACAATGGCACCTGGTGGACGCCACCGACCAGATTGTCGGCCGTCTGGCCAGCCGCATCGCCATGCTGCTGCGGGGCAAGACCAAGCCGATTTTTACCCCCCACTGCGATACCGGTGATTTCGTCGTGGTGGTGAACGCCGAAAAGGCCATTTTTACCGGCCGCAAGCTGGATCAGAAGATTTATTACCGCCACAGCGGCTATATGGGTGGCACCAAAGCCCTGACAGCCCGTCAGGCCATGCAGACCAAACCGGAAGAAGTCCTGCGCTGGGCGGTCTGGGGCATGCTGCCGAAAAATAGCCTGGGGCGGCGTCTTTTAAAGAAATTAAAGGTTTACGCCGGGCCGGAACATCCCCACCAGGCCCAGAAGCCTGAGCCCTTGGCGTAACCAAGTCATTGTCCGGGAGTACCTATGGCCCAACCGTTTGATATCCATGCCGTCGGCAAGCGCAAGAATTCCATCGCCCGCATCTATCTGCGCCCCGGCACCGGCAAAATTATTGTCAATAAACGGGAATTCGAAGATTATTTCCCAGTGGAAATTTCCCGCATGATCATCCGGCAACCCCTGGAGCTGGTGAACGTCGGCCCTGATTTGGATATTTATGTCAACGTCCAGGGCGGCGGCGTCTTCGGCCAAGCCGGGGCCATCAAGCAGGGGCTGAGCAAGGCCCTCTTGCAGCTCAACCCGGAGTTCCGCCCGGTTTTGAAGAAAGCCGGCTTTCTCACCCGGGATGCCCGCATCAAAGAACGGAAGAAATACGGCCAGCGGGGCGCCCGGGCCCGGTACCAATACTCCAAACGTTAAGTTAGGGGTCCGGCAACAGGCCTGCCTTGGCCCTTTTTCCGGCACCACGTCCAGGCCGGGGGCGGAACAACCGCGTCCGGCCTGTTTTTCTTCGTTTTGGGACCGGTCTCAACCCAGAGGCGGCGGCGTTGGCGGCAAAAAACAGGGCAGGACCCCCGAACCTTGCCTCTCCCGGCCCCTTTCTTTCCACCGGTAACTTTTTCGAGGCAGAGACAATATGGTAAAGGTGGCCATAATCGGCGGTTCAGGTTATACCGGCTTGGAGCTGCTGCGGCTTTTGGCCCGGCATCCGGCCGTAGAGGTGGTGGCGGTTACCTCCCGGGAATATGACGGCAAGGCCGTGGCCGAGGTCTTCCCGGCCCTGGCGGGCATCTGCCCGCTGCACTTTTCCTGGCCGGATCCTGCGAAGCTGGCCAGCGAAGCTGAATTTTTCTTTGTCGCCCTGCCCCATCAGACGGCCATGACCGTCGTCCCCCCGCTCCTGGCCGCCGGCGCCAAGGTCGTGGATCTAAGCGCCGATTTCCGCTTCCGGGACCGAACCGTGTACGAAAGCTGGTACCAGGCACACAGTGCGCCGGAGTTGTTGGCCGAAGCCGTCTACGGCCTGCCGGAGCTCTACCGGCAGGACATCAAAAACGCCCGGCTGGTGGGCAATCCCGGCTGCTACCCCACCAGCGTCATTCTGGGACTGGCCCCCCTCCTCAGCGCCGGCCTGATTGATCCTCACAGCATTATCGCCGATTGCAAGTCCGGGGCCAGCGGCGCGGGTCGGGGCTTTAATGTGGGCATGCTCTACTGCGAAGTCAACGACAACTTCCGGGCCTACAAGGTGGCGGGACATCGGCACACGCCGGAAATGGAGCAGGAGCTGAGCCGTTTGGCCCAGGAACCGCTGACCATTACCTTCACCCCCCATCTGCTGCCCATGAGCCGGGGTATTCTGGCCACCCTCTACGCCACCCCCCGCCAGCCCTTGACTGGGGAAGAATTGCAGGCCACCTATGAGCGGTTTTATCAGGCGGAACCGTTCGTCCGGATCTGCCCGCCCCACATCCTGCCCACCACCTTGGCGGTACGCGGGTCCAATTACTGCGATATCGCCGTCCGCTTGGATCGGCGAGCCCATCGCATTATTGTCCTCTCGGCCATTGACAATCTGACCCGGGGGGCCTCCGGCCAGGCCGTCTGCAACATGAACCTGATGCTGGGATTACCCGAAACCCAGGGATTGGAGCTGGTGCCCCTTTTACCGTGACGAGCTCAGGGGTCAACGATCAGGGTTTGTGGCGCTTTTCTTATTTTTCCCTTGGCCCTTATCCCTTATTCTTTTTTCATGAGCCAAAAACCGGTTAAAGATCAAGGGGAAGATGCTCTGCGGCGCACCATCCGTCTCACCCTCGAATACGACGGCTCCGGTTACCAGGGTTGGCAGCGGCAGCCCAATGGCCTGACCATCCAGGAAGTATTGGAAACGGCCCTGACCAAACTTCTGGGGCAGGACGTCCGGGTGCACGGC
>CALGOE010000212.1 GCA_937958145.1 uncultured Desulfobacca sp. | reverse complement strand
CGAGCTCCGCCCGCCCCCGGCCGCGGCCCAGGCCTTCGTGTCCCAGGACTTCCAGGGTATAGATAAAATAGGGCAGATATTCTCGGGCCCGACCGATGAGGAGCAATTCCCCGCTGAGCCTGGCGCCCGGTTCGAAGCGTTGCTGCGCGGTAAGGGGCGGGCGGAGCACAAAAGGGTGGGGCGCGGCCGGGTATAAGCGCAGACGCTGGCTCCCGGGAGGCGGCGGCGTCTCAAAGACATAGACATAGACGCAGCTGCGGCGCAAAAGGCAGTCGGTGCAGGCCGCCCGCCGCAGAGCACAGGTCACCTTTTTCAGGGCATGGCCAAAAGCACCCCGGAGCGCCGAGCCTTTAGAGGGGGGAAGGTGAAGCTCCTCCTGGCAGCGATAGGTATAAGCCAGACGGACAAAGGGTATTTTTTGCCAAAAATCCATGGTATATTATTCCTATTGTATTGCCGGTCATTATAGATCATCTTGCGGCCAAGGTCTACCATCTTTTGACCCGCTGGCGCAAACAGGTCTGGTCGGAGGCGCAACACCAATCTCGAACCTTCATTTCGTTCAGGATGACAAGAAAAGGGGGTTCTCACCAATCCCTCACAGGCCTGCCCCGGCTTTATGAAAAAAGTAGCTTTTTTGGCTGAAAAATATAAATTTAATGAGATATATTGCAATTGAGGTGTGTTTATGGATCATGGAGAATCTTCACACAACGGAGCTCTGAAGGCCATCTTAACCTTGGGCCACCATACCATTGAGCTCCCCCTGATTTGCGGCAGTGAGGGCGAAGTCGCCCTGGACATCCGCCGGCTGCGGGCCGAGACCAAGGGCTTACAGCTCAACGGCAAGGGCATTCAAGGCGGTTTGATTACCTTCGATCCGGGTTACAAGAATACTGCCTCCTGCCAATCGGATATTACCTTTATTGACGGAGAGCACGGTATCTTACGCTACCGGGGGTATGATATCGCCGAGTTGGCCGCAAAAAAGGTCCGGTTCATTGAAACGGCCCTGCTGCTGATCTACGGGGAGCTGCCGACCCCGGCGGAGCGGGAGAATTTCCGGGAGTTGCTGACCCAATATGAGATGCTGCACGAAGGCATGATGAATTTCTTTTATTCCTTGCCGCCCAACGCCGATCCCATGGCCATTTTGGCGGCGGCAGTACAGTGCAGCAGTCTTTACAACCCGGAACTGCGCGCCATTGATCCGGCTGATGAGGACAGTTTCCGGGCCGCGGCGGCCAAATTGCTCAGCAGGGTGCGGACCATTGCTGCGTTCAGTTATCGCAAGGCCATGGGGCTGCCCTTTGAGTATCCTGACCCCAGTCTGGATTATTGTTCCAATTTCCTGCACATGATGTTCAGCATCCCGTATCGGCGTTTTTATGCCACTGAAACCATGATCCGGGCCCTCAACCTCTTCCTCATCCTCCATGCCGATCACGAACAGAACTGCTCCACCGCCACGGTCCGGATGGTGGGGTCGTCCCGGGCCAACCTCTTTGATTCCATTTCGGCCGGAATCTCGGCCTTATCCGGACCGTTGCACGGCGGCGCCAATGTCCAGGTCTTGCGGATGTTGGAACGGATCGAGCGGGGCGAGGAGACCATTGACGGCCTTATCAATTCGGTAAAGATCAAAGAGCCGGGCAAACCCCGGCGCCGACTGCCCGGCTTCGGCCACCGCATCTACCGCAATTACGATCCCCGGGCTAAGATTCTCAAAGAGGCGGTGGACAATCTCCTGGAAGAACTCCAGATCAACGATCCTTTATTGGACATCGCCCGGGAGCTGGAAGAAAAGGTTCGCCATGATGATTTCTTTCAAAAGGCGAATCTCTACCCCAATATCGACTTTTATTCCGGTATCCTGCTGCGGGCCATCAATATCCCGGTGAACATGTTCACCCTGATGTTTGCCATCGGCCGGGTGGCCGGCTGGATCGCCCAGTGGCGGGAAGAAGCTCTGAATCCCGAAGCCGCCATCCAGCGGCCCCGTCAGGTGTACATCGGCAAAACTTGCCGGGGACTTTGCCTGCCCTGAAAGATCGGTGGGAAGGCTCAATTCTGGAAGCGCGGTCGCCGGCTGGACTCAACTTAGTTGCTCACGGAGGAATCATGCTCAAATACAGACATGTCATGGTGTGGCTGCTAAGTATCTTGCTGTTCGGTTTCCCTGCGAACCCAGGGGCCGCCGCAGGGCTGGCCCAATCTTGGGGGCAGGTGGTGTATGTCCCGGTCTACTCCCATATCTTCTTCGGCGATCGGGGCCGAACCTTTAATCTGTCGGTGACCTTGAGCATTCGCAATGTGGATCGACATAGACCCATCGAGGTCACATCCCTCCAGTATCTGGACGAAAACGGCAAAATTGTCCGGGAATTGGCTCCTAAGCCCATTACCATCGCTTCCTTGGCCGCCCACCGGGCCTTTATTCAGGAGTCCGATGTTACCGGCGGTTCCGAGGCCGCCTTTCTGGTCCGCTGGCGGGCCGCCCAACCGGTGCACCCCCCCATGATCGGCGCCCTGATGGTGGGCACCTCTTTTGGCCAGGGCATCAGTTTCAATACATCCGGCCAGGTTTTGGAAGAATTGCCAGGAAAATAAACCTTCTCTTCTGAAGGGAGGAATCATGTCCAGCCCTCACTGCCGGTCTCAGGGGCCGCGCTTCGTCTTGGCCCTGTTCCTGCTGGGAACCGCCGCCGTGGTCCCGATTGCGGCCTCCTCTCCCGGCCAGACAGAGCAGAGGAGTCATGCCGTGCAGATGACCCATGTTTGCATCATTACCCCGCAGTTTGCCAAAATGAAAGACTTTTACCAGCGGCTGCTCCAGATGGAGCCGAAAAAATTCACGGAAGATTATGTGGAGTTTCAGATCCCCGGCGCCATTGTGGCCTTGTATGAGGAGGCCAGTTTTGCCCAAACGGCGCCTAATGCCGTTCCCAAACCGGGGACCGGCGGTGTGATGCTGGAACTGCAGGTGCCCAATGCCGATCGGGAATTCGAGCGTCTCCACAGCCTGGGTCTGAAAATAGATATAATTCTGCCCCCCACCACCTTCCCATGGGGCAACCGGTCCATGTATCTGCGAGATCCGGATGGCAATCTGGTCAACGTCTACAGCGTCGTGCCGACAAAATAAAGAGGACAGAAGGCTACTGTTCCCAGTCGCCACCAGAAAGCCATTCCCACCTTGCATCCGCAGGCCGCGCAGATTACAATAAGCCGATACTTTTTCCGGCCCTGGCTACACTAGCGGCCCGGGCTGTCGGGCGCACCTCTATGCTTTTGCAACAGATCCTCAACGGCCTGACCGCCGGCAGCGTCTACGCCCTCATTGCCCTGGGTTATACCATGATTTATGGCATTCTGGGGCTTATTAACTTTGCCCAGGGCGAGATTTACATGGCCGGGGCCTTTGCCACGGTATTGCTTTTAAGCGCCTACAAGGTCAATTTCTTCGTGGCCTTTCTCTTTGGCATGGGGGTGGCCGCGGTTTTGGGCCTCATCCTGGAGCGCCTTGCCTTCCGTCCCTTGCGGGGCAGCCATCCCCTGGTGCCGCTGATCAGTGCCATCGGCGCCTCCATTTTTCTGCAAAGTCTGGCCCTGCTCCTTTTCGGCCCGGCCGATCGCGCCTTCCCGCTGCAATTCGAGTTTGCGGCACTGGACATCGCCGGGGTGACGGTCTCCACTCTCCAGGTGGCCATATTTGTCACTGCCCTTTTTTTTATGGCCTTGCTGGTGGTTTTCGTCAAATATACCAAGTTCGGCAAGGCCATCATGGCCACCGCCCTGGATCAGGATACTGCCCGTCTCATGGGGATTAATGTGGATCGGATGATCGCCCTCACCTTTCTCATCGGCTCGGCTCTGAGCGGCGCTGCTGGCATTATGATGGCCATTTATTACAACACCACATACCCCCGCATGGGTCTTCTGCCCGGTCTGAAGGCCTTCAGCGCTGCGGTTTTAGGAGGTGTCGGCAACATCCCCGGCGCCATCGTCGGCGGCCTTCTCCTGGGCGTCGCCGAAAACCTGGGAGCGGGCTACCTTTCCTCTGGCTATAAAGACGCGGTCGCCTTTGCCATCCTGATCATCGTTCTGTTGGTGCGTCCCAAGGGCCTCCTGGGCGGCCGCGGTCATTGACGTATGACGGAATATTTCCTGCACATTGCCATTATCAGCGCCCTGCACATCATCCTGGCCCTCAGTCTTAATTTGATCATCGGCTATTGCGGCCAGGTTTCCTTGGGACACGCCGCCTTTTACGGTTTGGGAGCTTATACCTCGGCCCTGGCGGCCATCCACTGGCAGGCCTCATTTTTCCTGACCCTGCCCCTGGCCGGCGTGGTCGCCGCCCTCTTCGGTCTGGGCCTAGGTATCCCGACGCTGCGTCTCCGAGACGATTACCTGGCCATCGTCACCCTTGGATTCGGGATCATTGTGGACCTGATCCTGCTTAATCTGGAAGTCACCGGCGGTCCCGACGGTCTGGTTCGCATCCCCCCGCCTCAACTGGCCGGCGTTGATTTTCGCAACAAGTTTATGTATCTCCTGCTGGTGGCCTTGGTGGTCGCCTTTACCCTCGGGTTGATTTATCGGTTGGTCCATTCCCGGCATGGCCGGGCCCTCAAAGCCATACGGGATCATGAGATGACCGCCCGCGTGATGGGAATCAATGCCGCCGCCTATAAGATCAGCATCTTCACCCTGGCCGCCGGACTCGCCGGTCTGGCCGGCGCCCTCTACGCCCATTACATCACCTTTATTAATCCGGAGAGTTTCGGTCTCCATACCTCCATCCTGGTCTTGACCATGGTCGTTTTGGGCGGCATGGGCAGTATCTTGGGCTCAGTGGTGGGGGCCGGAGTTTTGACCATCTTGCCGGAGTTATTCCGTCGGTTCGCCGATTACCAGGACCTGGCCTACGGCGCCATGTTGATTGCCCTGCTCATTTGGCGGCCTCAGGGACTGCTGGGAACCGGGAAGATCAGCCAGAAATTCAGCCTGGCCAAGAACCGGGCCAAAAAGGGGAATTGAGGTGGGGACGGCCATGCTGACCCTGAAAAGTGTCCATAGTTACTATGGCAGCCTCCACGTCCTGAAAGGCGTTTCCCTCCATGTCCGGGCGGGCGAGATCGTAGCCCTGTTGGGCGCCAATGGCGCCGGGAAAACGACCACCCTGAAAACCATCTCCGGCCTGCTCAAACCCCGCACCGGGCAGGTGGAATTTCAGGGCGAGGATATCAGCCGGCTCAGCGCCGAAGCCATTGTTCAGCGGGGAATCGCCCATGTCCCCGAGGGACGCCGGGTTTTCAGTACGCTCACCGTTGCCGCCAATCTGGAATTGGGGGCCTTTGCCCGGCGGGATCATCAGGCCGTGAAAAAAGACCTGCAGGAAATCCAGGAGCGGTTTCCCATCCTCCGGGAACGGGCCCGGCAACCGGCCGGCACCCTGAGCGGCGGCGAACAACAGGTCCTGGCCATGGCCCGGGCCCTCATGGCCCGCCCCAAACTCCTGCTCTTGGACGAACCTTCCATGGGCCTGGCCCCGCGGCTGGTCCAGCAGGTCTTTGCCATCATCCGGCACCTGCAAGCAACAGGAACCACCATCCTCCTCATCGAACAGAACGCTCGAGCCGCCTTGAAGGTGGCGGACCGGGGGTATGTGATGGAAACGGGGCGCATCAGTCTGGACGGCACTGCGGCCGAACTGATGGACCACAACGAAGTGAAGCGGGCTTATTTGGGCAAGGGCTACCAGGAAGTGTGGGAAGACTAAAGGACGCGGCTGCGAGCAACCGAATTCGTCATGTTTTTGGAAATCGACCAACTCAGCAAATCTTTCGGCGGCTTACAGGCCTTGGACCGGGTCTCGTTCCAGGTCCAGATGGGCGCCATCCAGGCCCTCATCGGCCCCAACGGCGCCGGTAAGACCACCTGTTTTAACCTGATCAGCGGCGTGCTGCCGCCCAGCGCCGGGTCCATCCGCCTCCTGGGCCGGGAGATCAGCGGCCTGCCGCCCCATCAAATCGCCCGCCTGGGGTTGGCCCGCACCTTTCAAAACATTCAATTGTTCGGCGGCATGACGGTCCTGGAAAATGTCCTGGTAGGCCAACACATCCATCTGCACGGCAATCTCCTGGCCACCCTCTTGAACCTCCCGGCCATCCGCCGCCAAGAACGGCGGAGCATCGCCTATGTCCGGGAGTTACTGGATTTTGTCGGTTTGGCCGACAAGGAATCCTGGAGCGCCGACAGTCTGGCTTACGGCGAACAGCGCCGTCTGGAGATCGCCCGAGCCCTGGCTTTGCAGCCCCGCCTCCTCCTCCTGGATGAACCGGCGGCGGGGATGAACCCCCGGGAAACGGAAGACCTCATGGCTTTAATCGCTTCCATCCAGGAACGGGACATTACCGTGCTGCTCATTGAACACGACATGAATCTGGTCATGAACATCAGCAAGAGTATCGTCGTTTTCGATCAGGGACGGGTCATCGCCCAGGGACCGCCCCGGGCCATCCGGCAGAATCCCCAGGTTATTGAGGCCTATCTGGGCAAGGAGGAGGATGCAGACGATGTTTGAAAGTCAATACGAGGCCATGCCGCGGGCTGAGATCGTCCAACTGCAATTGGAACGCCTGCAGGCCACTCTGCAGCGGGTTTACCGCAACGTCAAATTCTACCGGCATATGTTCGACCGCCGGGGCTTCCTCCCCGAAGACCTCGTCTCTCTGGACGATCTGCCCAAACTCCCCTTCACCACCAAAGAAGACCTCTCCAATTCCTATCCCTACGGCATGTTCGCCGTGCCGCTGCGGGAGGTGGTGCGCATCCATTCCTCCTCGGGCAGCGCCGGCAACCCCATGGTGGTGGGCTATACCAGCCGGGACCTACGCACCTGGGCCCGCCTGGCCGCCCGCCTTATGACCGCAGCCGGGATCACCAAAGACGACGTGGTCCAGATTACCTTTAACTACGGCCTCATGACCGGCGGCTTCGGCGTTCACTACGGCGCCGAGACCCTGGGCGCCTCGGTCATCCCCACCGGCACCGGCAATACCTTCCGCCAGGTCCAGATCATGCGGGATTACCGCACCACCGTGCTGGTGGCCACCCCCTCCTATGCCCTGGTGATTGCCGATAAATTGGCAGAAATCGGGGTGGATCCCAAGGATCTGCATCTGCGGGTGGCACTCCTGGGGGGAGAACCCTGGGACGACAAACGTCGACAGGAGATCGAAAACAAATTACTGGTGGAAACCTATGACCTCTATGGCCTCTCCGAAGCCATGGGGCCGGGCGTCGCCGGCGAGTGTGTCCAACGGCAGGGTATGCACCTCAATGAGGATCATTTCCTGCCCGAGATTATTGCTCCGGACACCGGCCAACCTCTGCCGCCGGGAGAAACCGGGGAGCTGGTGATCACCACCTTGGCCAAGGAGGCGGTCCCCCTCATCCGCTTCCGCACCGGCGACCGCTGCGCCATCCACTACGAACCCTGCCCCTGCGGCCGCACTTTGGCCCGGATCAGCCGCATCCTGGGCCGCACCGATGAAGTGGTCATCGTCAAAGGCGTCAACATCTTCCCCCAACGGGTGGGGCAGATTTTAGCGGCCATCCAGGGCGAAATCCCCGTCTATCAATTGGTCGTCACCCGGGAGGGCCACCAGGATATCCTGGAAATCAAGGTGGAGGTGCGGGAATCCATCTTCTTTGACCGCATGGTGGCCCAACGGCAACTGATCAATCAACTCAGCCATAAACTGGCCCAGGGCATCGGCGTCACCCCCCGGGTCAGACTGGTGGAGCCCAACAGCATCAGCCGGGACGAAGAGACCTCCCCCCTCGTGGTTGATCGGCGGTCTGCTTGAACGATCAGGCATGGCGGTGAGGGCAGGCTTTTTGGGGAAACTCCTTTGCCAGCCTTCTGGCCAGATCCAAAGGACGGCTGGTGGGAGGGCTTTCATGGATAAATCCTCCTGTGCCCTTTGCCCCTACCCACCGAGATTTTTGCCTTTCTAAAACGTCTCTCCCCCTTTCCTCTGGACCGTGACCCCCCAGGCCTGGAGCTGTCCAATGACCCGGGCGATCAAGTCGGCCATCTTCTCTTGCACCGTCGGGCTCAGCTCCAATCCCAAGGCCAAAGAGGCCGGTTGGATGCCAATGAGGCAGACTTCCTGCGGGGCTTGATCCAGCAGTCTGGCCGCGGCCAGCACGTCCATAAGCCCCAGATGGTGCAAGGAAGCCTTGGTGCCGAAAAGGGCTGGGATCTCTTCATTGCGCCAGACGCCGACATATCCCGGCTCCTGGCCAAAATCCACGGCATCCACCACCAGCAGGCAATCCCGGTTTTCTATGTACGGCAACAGGCTCAGACCCGAGGTGCCGCCGTCCACAATCTCCACCCCCGGCGCGTCGAAATGCTCCTGGATATGCCTGATAACCTGGACCCCAATCCCTTCATCCTGCATGAGAATATTGCCGATGCCCAACAACGTTATAGTCATTGCCACCTCGTGCTTGGT
>CALGOE010000211.1 GCA_937958145.1 uncultured Desulfobacca sp. | reverse complement strand
TTACCCTTGTGCGAGAGTAAATTTGACGCATAGCCACTTATACAGACACCAAACAAAATAGCCGCCCCGTAAAGGCGGCTAAGTTATTGATTTTATGGCGCGCCCAGAGAGATTCGAACTCCCGACACACGGATTCGTAGTCCGTTGCTCTGTCCAGCTGAGCTATGGGCGCGCGTCTGTAAACGTTCGGTCGGTTTCAGTTAGTATCAAAATTCTAATATACATATCGGCATGCGAAAAGGGAAGATTTTTTTTCGGACTGGCATTTTTTCTAAGAACGCTATGGCTGCGGCCTGCAGCAGGGGCAGTCTTCTTAGAGGGTGAGGATGAGAGGCAGGAGCATCGGCCGGCGTTCCAGGCTTTTGAAAAAGTATTTTCTCAGGGCCTTGCCGATTTGAATCTGGATCTCCAGCCAATCCTGGGTGGGTTCGGACAGGGCCCGGTTGATGATTTCCTTGATGATTTCCCGGGCTGCCTCCAGTAACGGGGCCTGCTCTTCCTCAAAGGTGAAGCCTTTGGAGATCAGGTCGGGGCCGGAAACGATGCGCCTGGCCGTGGCATCCACCGCCACAACCGCAATCACCAGTCCATCGGCGGCCAGATGTTGGCGATCCCGCAAAACGATCTTGCCCACGTCCCCCACCCCTTTGCCGTCCACAAAAATGCGGCCCACTGCCGCGTCTTCCATGTGCTGCACGCCATCACGGCGGAAGCGCAGGCGGGTGCCATTCGTGGCCAATAAGAGGCGATCGGGTTCCATACCCAGGTCCCGTCCCAGACGGGCGTGTTTGATGAGGTGTCGGAGTTCGCCGTGGATGGGGATGAGGTAGCGCGGCTTGGTCAGCTGCAAAAGAAGTTTCAGCTCCTCCTGAGAGGCGTGGCCGGAGACATGGATATCGGCCACCTCTTGATAGACCACTTCGGCACCCAGCCGGTAGAGATTGTTGATCACCGTGCTGATGGCCCGTTCGTTCCCCGGGATGAACTTGGAGGAGAGAATGATGAGATCGCCTTCTTGAATGCGGATATGTTTATGGGCGTCCAGGGCGATGCGGGCCAGGGCGCTCATGGGTTCGCCCTGACTGCCGGTGGTGACGATGATGATCTCCCCTTCGGGCAGGCGCTTCAGATCGCCGGTGGTCATCTCCTGCTCCGGCGGCACCTGCAGATAACCCAGTTGCCGGGCTATCTGGACATTCGTAACCATGCTGCGGCCATGAAAGAGGATTTTGCGCCCGTGTTTGACGGCGATATCGACAATCTGCTGTAGCCGGGGGATATGGGAAGAAAAGACCGCAATAATGACCCGTCCCGAAGCCTCCCGGATGAGGTTTTCCAAGGTCTGGCCGATCTGCCGTTCCGAGAGCGTAAATCCCGGCCTTTCGGCATTGGTGGAGTCAGACAAGAGGGCCAAGACCCCTTGATTGCCGTAGGCGGCAAAGCTGTTGAGGTCAGTGACGTCCCCGGCAGTGGGAGTGGCGTCAATCTTGAAATCACCGGAGTGGATAAAAACGCCCACCGGGGTTGTCAGGGCGAAACCGACGCCGTCGACGATGCTATGGGTGACGCGAATGAAGTCAAAGATAAACGGGCCCAGAGTGAGTTTGACCTGCGGTTCAATACAATGCAGGCGGGCCCGGGAGAGCAGATTATGTTCCTTGAGTTTTTCCCGGAGCAGGGCCAACGTCAGAGCCGTGCCATAGATGGGCAGGTCAATTTCCCGGAGCAGAAAAGGGACGGCGCCGATATGGTCCTCGTGGCCGTGGGTAAGGATTAAGGCCTGAATTTTCTCCCGGCGGTCCAAGATATACGAAAAATCCGGGATGACCATGTCAATGCCCAGCATATAGTCTTCGGGAAACATGATGCCAGCATCAACCAGGACCAGGCTGTCAGCGGCTTCGAAAACCATGGCATTGAGGCCGATCTCGCCAAGACCTCCGAGAAAAACGAGGTCAACCCAGGGTTCTTGGTCCGGGTCGGGGCATGGCACTGGCTGGCTGCTTTCTGGCATCATGAAGCTGGACGGGTTGCCGGCGGGGGGGAGATGGGGCAGTTTGCTGCTGCTTTCCATGTCTTTTGGCAGTAATCGGGATCGTAATTCTTTAGGATGGCTTCCCGCAGCAAGGTCATGAGTTGGTCTTTATTGACATTCTTGTAGGTATCGGTGGGAATCGGTTGGCCGAAGACCACCCGAATGGGGCAGGGTTGGATCCTCCCCACGCCTCGAGGCAGCACGGCGCCGGTGCCGCTGAGGCTCACCGGGACGATGGGTTGGCCCGATTTAATGGCCAGCACAAAGCCTCCCTTTTTAAAGGGCAGGAGTTCTCTGGTTGTGCTGCGGGTGCCTTCGGGAAAGATGACGATGGAACTGCCCTGCCGCACCGCCTGGGCCGCCTGGTCGATACTTTTCATGGCCGCCTGGCGGTTGGTGCGGTCCACCGGCAGGGATCCGGCCCGGGCTAAAGCAGGTCCGAAGAGGGGTATCTTGAACAGCTCTTTTTTGGCCAGAAACTTTACCTTGGGAAGGGCGGCCAAAAGGGCGAAGATATCAAAGGAGCTCTGGTGGTTGGCCGCAAAGACGTAAGGGCGGCTCAGGTCTAAGTTTTCCAGGCCTTCCACTTTTAACTCGATGCCCACACAGCGAATAAGCAGGAGACCCCAATAGTGGGTGATCCGCAGCGGCAGATCGCTCTGGGGGGCAAAGGTTGTTACTACAATAACCATGGTCGAGGCGATGATGGCCGTGATCACCAGGACAAAATAGAACCAGACTGTTAAGAGCATATTGCTATCCTTTATTGCGGCTGCAGATATCTTGCCGAAAAATTACCTTGAAGTCAATGGGGTTTTCGGCTGGGCCGGTTATGCTCCGGCCAGCCGGGCGGCCTTTTCTTTGAGATTGAGAATCTGCTTCAGTAACTTGAAAAGGGAGAGGAGAACTGTAAAGGTCAACAATTATTTGGATAAAGTTTTAGGCTAAATCAGGCGGCCAGGGGCAGGGCACGAAGTTCCTTCTGACGGATCTGGGCCGGGGTTTTCTAGCCGTGGCGTTGAAGAATCCAGTTGGCGTTGTAACTGTGTTTAAAATC
>CALGOE010000210.1 GCA_937958145.1 uncultured Desulfobacca sp. | reverse complement strand
CCGGGCAACGATACCATGGTCGGCGGCGCGGGGAATGATACGTATGTCATTGGCAGCACGCTGGATGTCATCATCGAGGCCGCCAATGAAGGCACTGATACGGTCCAGGCCTATACCACCTATACCCTCCCGGCCCATGTTGAAAATCTTACCCTTTATGGCTCGGCCATAAAGGGCACCGGCAACGAACTCAATAATGTCATTACCGGTAATGCCAATAACAATTTCCTTTACGGGCTCGCTGGCAATGACAGCCTGTTTGGCGGCAACGGCGATGACTATCTCCATGGCGGGCCAGGCAATGATATCATGGCCGGCGGTCCTGGCAACGACATTTACATCGTTGGCAGTCCCGGGGACGTGATCAACGAGGCCGCGGGCGAAGGCACTGACATTGTTCAGGCCTATTGCAACTATATTTTACCAGACAATGTCGAGAACCTGGCTCTCTTCGGCGCCGCCCTCAACGGCACTGGCAACGCACTGAACAACGCTATCATGGGCAATGCCAACGCCAACACGTTATATGGCCTGGATGGCCACGACAGCCTCTTGGGGCACGAAGGTGATGATACCCTCTATGGCGGGGCCGGCAACGATACCCTGGACGGCGGTACAGGCAATGATTACATGGCTGGCGGCACGGGCGACGATATTTATGTCGTCGACAGTTATAGCGACACGCTCAAAGATACGGTCTTCGAGGCCGCCAACGAAGGCGACGATCAAGTCGAAGCCTTTGTTAACTACGTCTTGCCAGCCAACGTTGAAAAACTCTTTCTCTTCGGCTCCGCCGCAATCGGCGAAGGCAACGACCTCAATAATATTATTTACGGCAACATGATTGGCAACGATAATGTCCTGCTGGGTTACCTTGGAGACGACAGCCTTTTCAGTTATGACGGCAAAGATACCCTTTATGGCGGTTCAGGCAATGATTACCTCTACGCTGGCCACAATGATGACACTCTCTATGGTCAAGCTGGCAATGATACGTTAATCGGCGGCGCCGGGGCGGATCGATTTGTTTTTGCCGAAGCCGGTCCGGCCAACGTGGACACCATTGATGATTTTTCGCATGAAGATGACTCGATCGTCTTAACAGACCTGCTCGATGGCGTTTCTGATGGGCAAATCAAGGGCCTTGCTTTCGATGGCGCCGGCGTGCTGACCAGTGGCTCATATTTTGAAGGGGCTGGCCTGACCGGAAACGGACTTGCCGATGCCAGCGGGATTTATAACGACACCAGCACCGGCACCATCTGGTACAACCCGACCAGCAATGTCGCCAATGACTCGGTGCAAATATGCACCGTCGGCGTGGCCACAGCACCATCCCTGGATCACACCGACTTCGTCTACCCTGTTTAATGCCTCTGCCCGGAAAATTAAAAAGGCGCGTCAAGGCGACGCGCCTTACATTTTGCCGCCGACTTTCCCCTGAATGGAAAAGTTCGACATGCTGCCAGCCCTAAGGCGCCGGTTGCAAAATTTTCCCCACCGGTTATCATTACAGCAAACCCGACCGATAAGTTACCAGTGGAAACAAACTTTCATTTTCGGCTTTTAACTAAGCCAAGAGTACCTGTCCGGGTTTAGGAACTGGTCCTTGGAAAGGGGGAGAGAGCTCTGCCTCCGGACCCATCCCGGCAGACACTTTTTCAACAGTTTATCACTTCTTGTCTTAACCAGCGGCGGCCAAGCCTTTACGAAGGAGAGGGTTCTATGTCAAAAAACCGGCGAGTGGTGGTGACCGGCGGCGCAGGGTTTATCGGCTCCCATGTGGCCGATGCCCTCTTGGCGGCAGGCTATGAAGTGGCCATCATCGACAACCTCAGCTCCGGGCGCCGGGAGCACGTCAACCCCCAGGCCCAGTTTTACCCCGTTGATATTAAATCTCCAGAGGCTTATGATGTCATCTGCCAGTGGCAGCCCGGCGCCCTGATCCACCATGCTGCACAGATGAGCGTGCGCCTGTCGGTGGCCGATCCCTTGTTTGACGCCCGGGAAAACATCCTGGGCTCTCTTAATCTTTTTGAGGCTGCAGCCAAAGCCACAGTGAAAAGGATTATCTTCGCCTCCACCGGCGGCGCCATGTATGGCGACGAGGCGCCGCTGCCGGCCCGGGAAGATGACCGGGCCAAGCCCGAATGCCCTTACGGCATCGCCAAATTGGCGGTGGAACATTACCTCCACTTTTATCAGCGGGAATATGGCATCATCCCCGTCTGTCTGCGGTATGCCAATGTCTATGGGCCTCGCCAGAATGGCCTGGGTGAGGCCGGCGTCGTGGCCATCTTCATTGAAAAGTTTTTAGCCGACGAACAACCCATCATTAACGGCGACGGCCTCCAAACCCGGGATTTCGTTTACGTGGGTGACGTGGTGGCGGCCAACCTCCTGGCCCTGGCCTACCCCCAGACCGGCACTTTTAACATCGGTACCGGCCAAGAAACCGATATCTTGACCATTTATCGCCAGCTCCAGGAAATAACCGGCTCTCATCGCAATCCGGTCCACGGTCCGGCCAAACCCGGGGAACAGCGCCGCAGCGCCTTGGACAGTTCCCTGGCTCGCCGGCTTCTAGGCTGGCAACCCCAGATATCCTTGGCTGAAGGACTCTCCCGCACTGTCCGGGCCTTCCAGGCCCTGGCCGCTAAAGCCGCTTGAGAGTCAGTGCCATGTCAATTCTCCCCTGTTTCAAAGCCTACGATGTGCGGGGACGGGTTCCCACCGACCTGAACACGGACCTGAGCTATCGCATCGGACGGGCTTTTGCGGCCTTGGTGCAGCCCCGGCAGGTCGTTGTCGGCCGGGACGTCCGCGCCTCCAGCCTGCCCCTGGCCCAGGCCTTGACGGCCGGCTTGAATGACAGCGGTGTCTCGGTCCTTGATCTGGGTCTGTGCGGCACCGAGCAGGTTTATTTTTACACCAACCATACCGGTGCTGATGGCGGTATCATGGTCACGGCCAGCCACAATCCGGCGGAATACAACGGCATGAAATTTGTGCGGGAACATTCCCGACCCATCAGCGGTGATAGCGGCCTGCGAGAGATCGAGGCCCTGACCGCTCGGGCCACCTGGCCACCCCCCGTCTCACCTCGGGGCACCCATCAGACCATCGACGCCCTGG
>CALGOE010000209.1 GCA_937958145.1 uncultured Desulfobacca sp. | reverse complement strand
TTGGCCGACCTGGAGGTCGGCCCTACTGGGGTGGCGGACCTGGAGGTCCGCCCTACTGGGGGATATGGAGGTCGGCCTGACGGGGTTAGGGGGTTTGGATGTCCTGGAGGAGGGCGGCATAGAGATCCACGTCGCCGTGGCCGGTTTTTTGTTGCTCTTCATAGGGGATGGCCAGGCGGCGGTAGAACTCATCGGCGATGTTTTTGAAGACGCCGGTGAGGAGGGCGATGAGCCAGTAGCGCAGGCGGCCATGGCGTTGGCGCACAACCTGGAGGGCCAGGCGGGTGCAGGCGTAATTGAGCAGGCCGGCAAAGGCGGCCTCCTGCTCCAGGGTCTGGGCTTGCTGGACGATCTGGGCGGCCAGGGCATCGATGAGCGGGTCCAACTCCCGGCGTTGGCCGGGGAGGATATAGGGCATGGCTTACTCCTCAGCCGCCTGAGACGGTGGGCGGCACAATGACATGGGTATCGGCTTTTTCCCGCAGGAATTGCCCCATTTCCCGATCCAGGTCTTGCACATGGGAATCGTACCAATGGAGCATGAGATCAATCCAGGCATTGGCCCGCAGGTTGGGAGCAGCAGCAATTTCCGCCTCCAGCTGGTCGGCTAATGCCAAAAATTTGCCATGCTCCTGCACGTGGCGGGCCAGGTGCGGGTAGTCAAAGCGGCCCATGAGTTCTTCTTCGGTGGCGAAATGGGCCCGGGCACACTCCCGCAGGCCGGCCAGGTCCTTGAGAGCCCGTTGGCGCAAGGCCGGGGTGGGCGGCACTGAGAGCTGCTGGGAATAAAAATCAAAGGCCTTGGTCAGCAGAAGGAGGAGGGTCTGATGTTGCCGGTCGATTTCCGGGATACCGAGGCGGTAGTTCTCATCCCACACGAAGGGCATAGGTAACCTCCGGCGACGTGGTGCAGGGAGTGGGAATCGTCTGCAGGATAGCAGACTTCCGGGGCAAAGGCAAGGGGGTGAAAAATTTTTCCATTTTCCCTGGAATCTTGCTTAATTATGCTGCCAAAGCCGCAACCTCAGAGAATCGACAGCCGTTCATCGTAGATAAATTCCCGGGTGTGGCGGGCGACCCGTTGGGGATCGATGGTCAATCGGGCCAGGCCGGAGTTGATGCCGGCCCGGGCCACGGCTTCGGCCACGGCCGGAGGGACCCGGAAGTCCATGGCAGCGGGCAGGATGTAGTTGGGCCGGAGGTCTTTGCCCACCAGGTCGGCGATGGCGAAGGCGGCGGCCAGGTTCATGTCTTGGTTGATGCCGGTGGCGCGGATGTCCAGGGCGCCGCGGAAGATGCCTGGGAAGGCCAGGCAGTTGTTGACCTGGTTGGGAAAATCGGACCGGCCGGTGGCCACCACCAGGGCGCCGGCAGCCCAGGCGGCATCGGGATGTATTTCCGGGATGGGGTTGGCCAGGGCGAAGATGATGGGGTCGGGGGCCATGGTCTTGATCATCTCCTGGGTCAGGATATCCGGTCCGGACAGGCCGATGAAGATGTCGGCGCCGCGGAGGGCATCGGCCAGGGTGCCGGTGACCCGCTCGGGGTTGGTAATTTCAACCAACTCCTCTTTGATGCGGTTCATGCCCTTGGAGCGGCCTTGGTAGAGGACGCCGGTGGTGTCGCAGACGATGATATTTTGGGCGCCGGCGGTGATGAGGAGTTTGGCGGTGGCGATGGCCGAGGCGCCGGCGCCGTTGAAGACGATCTTGACTTCGCCCAGCTCCCGGTGCACCAGGCGCAGGGCAGTGGTGATGCCGGCCAGGACGACGACGGCGGTGCCGTGCTGGTCGTCGTGGAAGACGGGGATATCCAGGGTTTGGCGCAGACGCTGTTCGATGTCGAAGCAGCGGGGCGAGGAGATGTCTTCGAGGTTGATGCCGCCGAAGGCGGGAGAGATGTTCTGGACAAAGGCCACCACCTGATCCGTTTCCTGGGTGCTGATGCACAAGGGGAAGGCCTCGACGCCGCCGAAGGTTTTGAAGAGAACGGCTTTTCCTTCCATGACCGGGAGGGCGGCCCGGGGGCCGATGTTGCCCAACCCCAGGACGGCGCTGCCGTCGGTGACGATGGCCACCAGGTTGTTTTTGGGGGTGTAGTCATAGGCGGCCATGGGGTCGCGGCGGATCTGGTCGCAGACCTGGGCCACGACCCGGGGGGAATAGAGCCGGCGGTAGATGACCTCGTCTTTGATGGGCACCTTGGCATAGACGCCGATGCAGCCCTGATAGCGGCGGTGCAGTTCCAGTGATTCCTCGTCGATGTTCAGGCTGCCGTAATCCTGGCCCTCGGAGGGCAGCCAGGCCAGTTCCCCTTCATAAATGTAGCGTTCCAGCCGATCGTAGACCCGGTCCGGGGGCATTTCATCGGGGCCGATGCCGGCCACGCCGGTTTCCTGGGCGGCCTGGGCCACGGCCCGGGCCATGGTGGGGGAGATGTGCCAATCCATCTGGCGGGGGATGATGTTGGCGGCAGAGAGTTTTGCGGGGGGGATGATGCCGGCCAGGGCGCGGGCGGCGGCCAGATACATATCAATATTGACTCTGGTGGCGCCCACATCCAGGCAGCCGCGGAAAAACCCGGGGGTGACCAGAGACGAGCGGATCTGGTTGGTGCTGTCCGGCAGCCCGGTGGCGGCGACGGCGGCGCCGGCGGCCAGGGCGTCGGCTTCGCTGATCTCCGGCTCCGGCAGAGCCAGGGCGAAGACGATGGGATCGGGCGCCATGGTGGCGATCATCTCGGGCGTTACCAGGCCCGGTCCGGAGAGGCCGATAAAGACATCGGCCCCTTGCATGACCTCGGCCAGGCTGCCCTTGACATCCTGGGGGCCCACCAGTCGGGCGATTTCGCTTTTGGCCCAGTTCATGCCGACGGTGCGGTAGACCCGGAGGGCGCCGTGTCGGTCGCAGAGGATGATGTTTCTGTTGCCGGCGACGATCAGTCCTTTGGCCACCCCCATGCCGGCGGCGCCGACGCCGTTGATGACGATGCGCACGTCTTCAAATTTTTTTCCCACCACATTCAGGGCGTTGTAGAGGGCGGCCAGGACGATGATGCCGGAGGCATGGAATTCGTGGTGGAGCACCGAGACCCGGACGGCATGGCGGATGCAGCTTTCGATGGTAAAGCACTTGGGGGCGGCGATGCCCTCGAGACAGATGCCGCCGAAGGAGGGCGCCAGGACGCGGACCGTCTCCACGAGTTCATAGGGGTCCTGGGTCCGGATGGCGATGGGGATGGCGTCGACGTTGGCGAAGGTCTTGAAGATGACGCTTTTGGCCTCCAGTTTGGGGAGGACGGCGGCGGCGCCGATGTTGCCGAATTCGAAAACGGCGCTGCCGTCGGAGATGAGGGCGATGGCATTGCCCCGGCAGGTGAGGCGGAAGGATTCCAGGGAATTGCGGTCGATGGCCTGGCAGATGGCGCCGACGCCGGGGGTATAGATGCGGCTGAGCACGGACATATCCCGGATGGGCATTTTGCTTTTGACCCCGATGAGACCGCGGTGACGCAGGCGGAAATTGAGGGCATCGGATTCGTGGTGCATGGTGGTCCTCTGGGCAGATGGATTATGGGGTTGCAGGTTGTGAGTTGCTGGCGGCCAGCCGTATGTTTTGATTCATTCTAACGCATATTGCTGCAGGTATCCAGTTTTTCCGGCGGCAGGGAAGGAGTTGGGGGACGGCTGTTACTCATCCGGGGCACAGTGGGCTGAGGAGATGGTGGGGGAGGCGGGCCAGGCAAGCAACGGCCGGGCTATTGTGAAAATTTTCAATTAGCAAGTAATTTCCATATATTGTATACAATAAAAGGTAGATGCGCGTCGGCAGTTGTCTCTTTTTGCCTCCGTCCGGACCGGGAGGGCACGACCATGGCTGCGGTCGCAGAACAATTCCATATCAGAGGCTTTGCGCTCCTTGATGGCCGTATTATCCGTCTCTACTGCCGCCTGCGGCGCTGGCGCGGCAATGACATTGCCACCTATCGTCTGTATGAAGACCATCGGCAGCGGCACTGGCTGGAGGTGGTGGTGGGGAGCTATTCTCATCTGGAGGAGTGTCCGGATGAGGCTTTTGAGCAGCGGGTGGCCTCGGACCTGTTGGGGATGGGATTGAATATTTACAGCGGCTGAGGGCCGGCGGCTTGGTGAGTTGTTGCCGGTGCCTCAGGCGCCGGTTTTGGTCGGGGGCGGGTCTTTGGCCAAGGAAAAGTAGAAGATGGCCCCGCAGGGCTGGCCGGGGGCGGCCCAGGCTTTGCCGCCGTGTTTCTGGGCGATTTCCTGGACAATGGCCAGACCCAGGCCGCTGCCTTCCCGGCCGGCCGAGGATTTGCCCCTCTGGAAGGCGGCAAAAATTGCCTCCAGTTGTTCTGGCGGGACGCCAACGCCATCATCACCCACCGAAAAAATATGGGCGTCGGCAGTGGCCTCATAGCCGATGGTAATCCGATGCAGATCGGGCCCGCCATATTTCACGGCATTATCCACCAGATTACGGAAAACCCGCAGCAGCGAGAGGCGATCGGCCTTGACGGTGGGGAGCACCTCTGGTTCCACCCATTCGATCTGTTGGCTTTTGAAGGCGGTCTGGAATTCCTCCCGCACCTGGGCCAGGATGCCTTTTATCTCCAGGGGTTCGAAGGTGAAGGGGGTCTCCCTGGTTTTGATGAAGGTGTTGATCTCCTCAATGAGCTGCAGGGCCTGTTGGGACTCTTTGTTGATTTGGGCGCAGATTTCCCGGCCCTTGTCGTCGAACCGATCCTGATATTTTTTCTGGAGCAGGCTGGTGAGTCCGTGGATGGCGATGAGGGGATTTTTCAGGTCGTGGGAAACGGAGTAGGCGAACCGTTTGATTTTATCGGCATACTCCCGGACCTCTTGCTCCAGGCGTTTGCGGTCGGAGATATCCAGGGAATATTCGATCATCTGCACGACGTTGCCTTGCTCATCGAAGATGGGGTAGGCGTGCACTTCCATTTCCCGGGGCTGGCCGTTGATGTCAAAATGGATGTGTTCGACGGTGACCGGTTGTTTGGTCCGCTTCACTTCCTGGAGGGGGCAGAGGTGTTCTGTGCCGGAGCAGGGGGTGGAGCGGCGGTGGGTCAGGCCATAGCAGGTGGGTTTGGCAGACAGATCCCCCATGCGGGCGGCGGAATTGGCGAGGACAATCTCATAGGTGTTGGCGTCCAGGACGTAGAAGGGGTGGGTTAAGGATTCCAGCATGTGATGGAAAAAAGCGTTTTGTTGACGGAGCTGGCTTTCCACCAACTGACAGCGGTTTTCCACAGATTCCAGGGTAGCGATCCTCTCCAGGGCCCGGCGCAGTTCTTCCTGCAGTTGGGCTCTGGTTTTTGGCGGGGCCATCGGGGCGGTGTCTTTCCGGGTGTCTTTGTTCCTGCGACGAGGCAACGTCAGCTCCACTACTGCCAGAATGATTCCTGGCAGGCTGGTTTGGACCATGGGCCCGGGTTGGGGTTTTTATTCGGGTAAATAGCGGCGCACTCCGATGAGGGAGCGCTGCCAGCAGTCTTCTTTTAAGTTGCTGATGGTCACGCCGCCTTTGCTGGCCGAGGCATGGATGAAGCGGCCGTTGCCGATATAGATCCCCACGTGGCTGGGGGTGTTATCGGGGGGGAAGGCCCCGGAGAAAATGCTGGCTGTGGCATAAGAGTATTTACTCTGGCAGTATTTATTGAAGAAGATGAGATCGCCGTATTGCAACTGTTCCGGCGGCACGGTTTTGCCGCCCCGGAATTGCTGTTCCGAGGTGCGGGGGATCCTGATGCCGGCCCGTTGGTAGGTTTTCATGACAAAGCCGGAGCAGTCCAGGGCGGTGCTGGAAGCGCCGCCGTATTGGTAATCGGCGCTGAGGTAATAGCCGATGGCCTCCCGCAGCCGGTTGGCGGCCGGGGTAGTGGGCGGGGCCTTGACTTCGGGCGGCGGCAGTTTTGGCTTCACTGGTTTGGCGGCGCAGCCGGTGAGGCAGCAGAGCGCCAGGATGAGCCAACCGCTGCAGATGAGAAGAGGCCAGGGCGACGCGGCGTTAGGCCACGGTGGCGCCAGGAATGACCTGGTCCGCCGGGCTAAGGAGGACCAAACGTCCTGCAGTTTTGGCAGCCAGAAGCATGCCA
>CALGOE010000208.1 GCA_937958145.1 uncultured Desulfobacca sp. | reverse complement strand
CACGACCAGCCTCTCAATATGCAACTGGCCATTGACGTCTCCCCTGACGGCAGTCGCCGGGTGAGCTTCCGTGGGTCCCTGGTGTTGCTGGAGCTGGAGCAGGTGACGGCCCAACTCCACCGCCTGGGCCAAGAACCCTTTCCCGGCCATACTTCTTTGGATTTGCAGGATCTGCACTACGCCGACAGCGCCGGCGCCCTGGCCATCCTGGATCTGGCCGAGAAAATCAAGGCCCAGGGCGGCAGCGTCAGCATTGATCATGTTCCGCCCACCGTCCAGGGCCTCCTCAATCTCATCGATATCCAGACCCTCAGTCAAGCCCCTTTACTCGGCGGCGGCCGCCAAAAAGACTTCATCTCCCGGGTCGGCGACGGCTTTCTGGACTTTCTCCGGGATTCCGCCAATGTCATCGTCTTTCTGGGGGAGATCATTATTGATCTTTTGACCCTCTGCGTCCGTCCTCACATCGTGCGTTGGCGGGATGTCATCCTCTATGTGCGTCGGACCGGCGTGGACGGACTTCCCATTGTCAGCCTCATTGCCCTGCTTTTAGGTCTGATCATTGCCTTCATGTCATCGCTGCAGTTGCGCCAGTTCGGGGCCAATATCTTTGTGGCCTCGTTGTTGGCCATCGCCATGGTCCGGGAGTTGGGACCGATCATGACCGCCATCCTGGTGGCCGGGCGTTCCGGCTCGGCCTTTGCCGCCGAAATCGGCACCATGAAAGTCAACGAGGAAGTGGATGCCCTGACGGTCATGGGCCTCAACCCCATGCACTTTCTGACCCTGCCCAAGGTCATGGCGTCGTTGATCGTGGTGCCCCTCCTCACTATGTATGCCAATCTTTTGGGGATCATCGGCGGCCTGATTGTCGGCGTCACCTTGCTGGACCTGACGGTCTATTCGTACATCCAGGAGACCAGGAACATCCTCACCGTCTTCGACTTTGTCTCCAGCTTCATCAAGACCCTGGTCTTTGCCTTTCTCATTGCGGCCATTGGCTGCCAGCGGGGGTTCCAGGTGCGGGGCGGCGCCGCCGCCGTGGGTGAAGCCACCACCTCGGCCGTGGTGGCCGCCATCTTTATGATCATTGTCGTGGACTCCGTTTTCGCCATTGTCTTGACCTACATTCCCCGATGACTATGGCAAGCCCAAGCCAAGAGGGAGCCGGGAAGGGGAACGAGTGAAGCTGCCGGACGCTGAACCGATTATTATTGTGGAACATCTGCGGGCCGAATTCGGGGATAATCTTGTGTTCCAGGATGTCAGTTTTCAGGTGAAACGAGGTGAAATCTTCGTCATCCTGGGCGGCAGCGGCTGCGGCAAGACCACGTTGTTAAAACACCTCATCGGCCTCTACCGCCCCACCGCCGGCAGGGTGTTGGTGAACGGCGTCGACATCGTGGCCCAGGACCCCGAACAGATGGAACAGGTGCGCAAAGGCACCGGCATGCTCTTTCAGGCCGGAGCCCTCTTCGGCTCGATGACCCTGGCCGAAAACATCTCCGTGCCCCTGCAGCAGTACACCCGGCTGTCCCAGGAGAGCATCGATCTGATCGTCAGGATGAAACTCAGTCTGGTCAATCTCAGCGGCTATGAGAATCACCTGCCCGAAGAGATTTCCGGCGGTATGAAAAAACGGGCCGGGTTAGCCCGGGCCATGGCCCTGGATCCGCCCATCCTCTTTTTTGACGAACCCTCGGCGGGTCTCGATCCCGTCTCCGCCGTGGAGCTGGACCTGCTCATCAAAGGCTTGAACGCCGCTCTGGGCACCACTATGGTCATCGTCACCCACGAATTGCAGTCCATCTACCTCATCGCCGACCGCATCATCATGTTGGACAAAGAGACCAAAGGCATTATTGCCGAGGGCGACCCCCGGGAATTGCGCGACACCGCCACCGACCCCAAGGTGGCCAACTTTTTTAACCGCCGACCGGTCGGCGAAGAATATCTCCGGCTGGCCGCCAAGCTGCACCTGGAAATGGCGTCGGCGGCCGCCGGGAGCGGGGGAGGGGGCAATGGTCGGTGATGTCGTGTCAGCATGGTTCCGGCGCTTTGCGGCCGGGAGAGGGCTCATGAGACCTTCGGCCTCTGCAAAAGGAAAGGTTGCCATCCATGGCCAAGAAAACATCTAGTTTTCTGGTAGGATTATTTGTCATTATCGGCGTACTGCTGCTGGCCGGCTCCATCGTTTGGATCGGCGTCACCGGTTTTTTCCAATCCGGCAATACCTATGTCACCTACCTGGATGAATCGGTGCAAGGCCTGCAGCGCGACTCCACCGTCCGCTTCCGGGGCGTGGAAGTGGGCCGGGTGGAGGCCATCCGCATTGCCCCGGACAACCGTTTGGTGGCTGTTATCATGCGCATCAACATGCCGGGGGATCTGACGCAGACGACGGTAGCCCAGCTGACCAGCGCCGGGATCACCGGCCTCATGTTCATTGACCTGGACTACCGTCATGCCGATGCCCCCGACCTCTCGCCCCGATTGACCTTTCCTTCGGAATATCCGGTGATCCCATCCCGGCCCTCGGAATTCAGCCGCATCCTGTCTGGCATTAATGAAATCATCAACAAATTGAATGCCATAGATGTGCAAGGCATTTCTGACCAACTGAAGGTCACCATGCATGACATCGGCGGCTTTTTCCAAGGCGACAAGGTCCAAAACATCCTGGCGCGGCTGGAAAAGGCCGCAGCCCACGTCCAGTCTCTCACCGGCAAGGCCGATGCCATGCTGGGGCAGGTAAAAATCGACGGCCTGATCAAGGAAACCGCGGCGACCATCCGGGAAACCAAGGCCGCGGTCAGTCAGGCCAGGGATTTTGTGGCCGAACTCACCCACAAACTCGACGCCATGAAACTGCCCGAGACCATGACCCGGACCCGGGGGGTCATTTTGGAGGCCCAACTGATCAGCGAAAACCTGCGGCGGGCCACCGAATCCCTGGAGCAATTCTCCCAGCGGATCGCCGAACGGCCGCCAGACCTGCTTTTCGGCAAGCCGCCCACCCCGAGATGGAATGAAACTACGGGGGGCAAGAGACCATGAGGAAAGGAAAGCAAGGCATGGCAAAAACCTGCAGTCGCCGACCCGGTCAGGGGCGCAGCACGTCATGGGGGTGGCTCTTTCTGGCCGGCATGCTGCTTGGCAGCAATCTCCTGGCCGGCTGCGGCAAACCGCCGCTGGTTACCAACCACTTTCTCTTGGACTACCCCGCCCCGGTTTTGAGTCGCCAAGCACCCCTGAGTGAAAGTATCCGGGTGGAATTATTTGCCGCCGCCCAGGCCATCAACAGCACGAACATGGTCTATTTCCCTCAACCCTGGCAGGCGGCCACCTACGCCTACAATCGCTGGCAGGTGAGTCCGGCCCACCTGGTGACCGATTTCCTCCTGCGGGACCTGCGCCAGGCCAACCTCTTTGCCGGGGTTTTCGGCTATCAGCAGTCCGGCCTGGGCCGCTTCCGTCTGGAAGGGGCCGTGCAGGAGTTCGCCGAAGTCAATGATCCCACCGGCTGGCAGGCGGTGCTGGCCGTGAGCATCACCCTCTCTGACCTCAACGAGCCGGAAGTGACCAGACGGGTGATCCTGCAACGCAACTACCGGCAGGCCACAGCCATGATGGAGAAAACGCCCCTCGGTTTGGCCCAGGCCATGAGCCAGGCCATGGCCGCGGTCTCGGCCGGCCTCATCGCCGACGTCTATCAGGCTGCGGCCCAGCGCGCCGGCAGATAGCCGGGTGGGGCCAACCTTAAACAGAAACTATTCCTGCTCGGTGCCAGGATTTCCCAGGACAATTAAGGAAGGCAAAAAAGAAAAAGCAGAAAATCCCAATGATTTTCCGCTCTTGCAGGGATGGCGTCCCCACGGGGATTTGAACCCCGGTTGCCGGCGTGAAAGGCCGGTGTCCTGGACCAGGCTAGACGATGGGGACGCTTGTCATCTGGTGGGCCGTGTTGGACTCGAACCAACGACTCTCTGCTTAAAAGGCAGATACTCTACCGACTGAGTTAACGGCCCACCGCAATAATCATCTATATATAACGGCTTGCTGAAGGCTTGTCAAGTTTTTGCGGCCCTCGCCCGGGAAAAAATCTCCCTTTTCCTGCCCTCCCGGCCGCCCCGGCTTTTTTCTTTTCCCGGAGGTGGCCGCCGTGATATGATAGGGGAGAAAAAGCTGAGGCAAGGGGCAACCCACCTCGCTGCCCTGAGCCTGCTCAGCGGACGGGATGAGGCCGTGACGGAGCTTCCTGGCTCTTCTGGCCATGCCAAGTGTTAAAGGAGGATGAGTATGACCGAGATGACAAAAGCAACTATGCTTCTGGTTTTAGCATTCATTCTGGTCGCCGCCGCGGTGCCGGTGGCAGCCGGCGTCGCGCCTTATACTGCCAAGGATTTCAGTAAGTTGAAAGGGATGCCGGGCTTCAGCGACAAGGCCTTGGACCTGCATTTTACTTTGTATCAAGGCTATGTCAAGAACACCAACGACCTCTTGGAGACCTTGGGAAAAATTGCTCCCAATACTCCGGCCTATGCCGAAATCAAGCGGCGTCTGGGCTGGGAATACAACGGCATGCGTCTCCATGAGCTCTATTTCGGCAATCTGGGCGGGGATGGCAAACTGGATGCCAACAGCAAAATCGGCAAGCGTTTGCAGGAGCAGTTCGGCAGCCTGGAGAACTGGCAGGCCGATTTCAAAGCCAGCGGGGCCATGCGCGGCATCGGCTGGGTGGTCCTCTACGAGGATCCCACGAACGGCCGCCTCATCAATACCTGGATAAACGAACACGATGTCGGCCACCTGGCCGGGGGGCGGCCGCTCCTGATCATGGACGTCTTTGAGCACGCCTTTATCCCGGACTATGGCCTGAAACGGGCCGAATATATCGAGGCTTTTTTCAAGAACATCAATTGGCCGGCCGTGGAAGCCCGCCTGGGCCAGTAACACCAGGAGCCGGTAAAAAACCCCGCCGGCCTAACATCCCGGCAGCGTCGCCGCCTCCCTGATGGCTGGGCGGCGGCTCAGAAATCCGCAAGGAGGGAAGACGCATGGCAACTTTTATTCTTTTCGGCAAATATTCGGCGGAGGCCTTGAAAGGCATGAGCCCATCCCGCACCCAGCAGATCACCGACGCCATCCAGAAGTTCGGCGGCAAGGTGCAGGGCATGTATGCCACTCTGGGGGCTCAGGACCTGGTATTCATCCTGGACCTGCCGGGGATTGAACAGGCTATGCAGGTATCGGTGGCCCTGAACAAGATGACCGGCATCGCCTTCACCACGGCGCCGGCGGTTACGGCGGCGGAGTTCGACCGGATCATGGCCGGGGTGTAAAGAGTCGGCTCTCATTGATGGGGCGCCGCCAGAACCACCTGCAATGGTTGGGGGAGGGGGGCAGGCAGAACCGGTTTCTGCCCCTCTCCCAAAGGCACTTTGCCGACCACCTGCCAGGCTTGCCGCGCCGCTCAAATTTAGTCTCCCCAGCTCATCGGCCGGATACCCATGACCGACAACCTGCCTGACGCCTCTGCCTGCTGCCCCGGCTGCGGCAGCAGACTGGACGTGACAGTCCACGCCGAAGTGATATACGACGGCCAGATCTGGTGCCGGGCCTGTCGGCGCTATGGGCCCGGGCTGGAG
>CALGOE010000207.1 GCA_937958145.1 uncultured Desulfobacca sp. | reverse complement strand
TCCCCTCAGACTCCCCTCCCAACCCCCGCACCTTAATGCCTATACAGGTTGGCACAGCCGGTCAGCGCCGCTGATCTTGCAGGTTGAGAATCGCTTCTCGCGCCGCCCGACAGATGGCCAAGGGCGCGCTGGGCCCCGAGGCTTCATAACGCCGGCACAGCCTGGGGCTGTAAAACGACGCCACCCAATGTTGGCCGGTTATACCTAAAAAAACATCCAATTTTAATTCACAATGATACTGGCGGATCATATACTCCACCACCTGCCAGGCTCCTCTGATATCACCCGTGTAATCAGCGCCACCCGGGGAAGGCCCGATCTGATCGTGCAGAAACTGCGCCACATTCCGGTCTGACAACGCCACCTTCGTCTCCTTTCGCAAGCCTTAGACTCATTGGACACCTATGTTTCTATCACATCCTGATCAATTTTTCCTGGTGCTGGGCAAAATCAGAAGGAAGCACCCGCCTCATGAAGGCAGACGATGCGACTCTTGCCCGCCTTACCGGGCGACGGCGCTGCTCTGTACCGGGCGATTTTTCTTGACGAAAAATAATATTTCGTATATTAATAAATAATCATTCTCCTTTTAATGCCGTTCAAAACGATTTCGCCCAGGATTCCCCATGGCCGATCCCCAGGCCCGTTTAGAGCAGATGTTGGCCAAGCTCAAATCCAGAAATTTTCGTCTGACGCCGCAGCGCCTGGCGGTTCTGCAGATCCTGGCGGCCAGCACCAATCATCCCAGTGTGGAAGATATCTATGAGGAAGTAAAGCAGGTTTTCCCCACCACCAGCCTGGCCACCATCTATAAGACCGTGTCGTTGCTCAAGGAGATCCATGAGGTTCTGGAAATCCGCTTTACCGATAGCAGCCGCTTTGACGGCAACAAGCCCTATCCCCATCCCCATATTCTCTGTCTCCGTTGTGGCCGGGTCTTAGACCCGGAGCTGCCCGGGGTGGACCAGCTGGTGGCTGCCGCCGCCGCGTGCTCCGGCTACCAGATCGTGGATCATCGCCTGAATTTTTACGGTATCTGCCCGGATTGTCAGTAAGTTAAAAACTAGCCGTCATTTAGGCTAAATTTGGCATACCCATATAAATTTATTGATAATCAATCTTTATAAACAATAAATCTTTATAAAATGAACAGTATATAAGGTTGGAGAACCAGAGGAGGAAACAGCATGAGTGAAGAGAGCAAGTGCCCGGTGACGGGCAAAGGCAATCCGTTTAAAGCCCGCCGCGGTATGACCAGCAAAGATTGGTGGCCGAACCAATTGAATCTCAAGATCCTGCACCAGAACTGCCCTCTGGGCAATCCCTTGGGGAAGGATTTCAACTATCGGGAAGAATTCAAGAAACTGGACCTGGCGGCGGTCAAGGAGGACCTTAAGGCCCTGATGACCGATTCCCAGGACTGGTGGCCGGCCGATTACGGCCACTACGGCGGGCTTTTCATCCGCATGGCCTGGCATCTGGCCGGCACCTACCGCATCAGCGACGGCCGGGGCGGGGCCGGCATGGGGCTGCAGCGTTTCGCGCCGGTCAACAGTTGGCCGGACAACGTCAACCTGGACAAGGCCCGGCGGCTGCTCTGGCCCATCAAGAAGAAATACGGCAAGCAGCTCTCCTGGGCGGACCTCATGATCCTGGCCGGCAACGTCGCCATGGAGTCCATGGGCCTGAAGATGTTCGGCTTCGGCGGCGGCCGGGAGGATGTCTGGGAGCCCGAGGAGGTCTATTGGGGCCCCGAGACCCAGTGGCTGGCCGATGAGCGCTATCACGGCGACCGGGAGCTGGAAAACCCCCTGGCCGCAGTGCAGATGGGCCTGATCTATGTCAACCCGGAAGGGCCCAACGGCAACCCCGACCCGGTGGCCTCGGCCCGGGACGTGCGGGAGACCTTCCGCCGCATGGCCATGAACGACGAAGAGACCGTGGCCCTCATCGCCGGCGGCCACACCTTCGGCAAGTGCCACGGCGCCGGTCCCGCCTCCCACGTGGGGCCGGAACCGGAGGCGGCGCCCATTGAGCAACAGGGTCTGGGCTGGAAGAGCAGCTTCGGCACCGGCAAGGGCGATGACACCATCAGCAGCGGCCTGGAAGGCGCCTGGACCCCCAACCCGACCCAGTGGGATATGGGCTATTTCCACATGCTCTTTGACTATGAGTGGGAGCTGACCAAAAGCCCGGCCGGCGCCTGGCAGTGGCGGCCCAAGAATGTGGCGGAGCAGGATATGGCCCCCGCGGCCCACAACCCGGCCAAAAAGGTCCTCACCATGATGACCACCGCGGACCTGGCCCTGCGCTTCGATCCGGTCTATGAAAAGATCGCGCGGCGCTTCCGGGACAACCCGGCGGAGTTTGCCGAGGCCTACGCCCGGGCCTGGTTCAAGCTGACCCACCGGGACATGGGGCCAAAATCCCGTTATCTGGGCCCGGAAGTGCCGGCCGAGGACCTCATCTGGCAGGATCCGGTGCCGCCGGTGGACCATGCGCTCATTGACGCCGCCGACATCGCCGCCTTGAAGGCCAAGATCCTGGCCGCGGGTCTGACCATCCCGGAGCTGGTCTACACCGCCTGGTCGTCGGCCGCCACCTTCCGCAACTCCGACAAGCGGGGCGGGGCCAACGGCGCCCGCCTCCGGCTGGCGCCCCAGAAGGACTGGGAGGTGAACCAGCCGGCCCAGCTCCAGAAGGTGCTGCAGGCCCTGGAGCAGATCCAGCAGGAGTTCAACCGGGCCCAGACCGGCGGCAAAAAAGTGTCTCTGGCCGACCTGATTGTGTTGGGAGGGTGCGCCGCGGTGGAAGCGGCCGCCAAGCAGGCTGGTTTCAATGTTACCGTGCCCTTCAACCCGGGGCGCACTGATGCCACCCCGGAGCAGACCGATGTGGAGTCCTTCGCGGTCCTGGAACCCGTTGCCGACGGCTTCCGCAACTACCTGAAAAAGAAGTACGCCGTCGCCACTGAGGAGCTGCTGGTGGACAAGGCCCAGCTGCTGTCCCTGAGCGCGCCGGAAATGACGGTCCTGGTGGGGGGTATGCGGGCCCTGAACGCCAACTTCGGCGGGACTGCGCATGGCGTCTTTACCGACCGGCCCGGGACCCTCAGCAACGACTTCTTCGTGAACCTGTTGGACATGGGGACGGAGTGGAAGCCCATCTCCGAGGACAACGAGCTCTTCCAAGGGTATGACCGGGCCACCGGCGCGGCCAAGTGGACCGCCACCCGGGTGGATTTGATCTTCGGCCACAACTCCCAGCTCCGGGCCATCGCCGAGGTCTACGCCGCCGACGACGCCCAGGAGAAGTTTGTCCACGACTTCATCGCCGCCTGGCACAAGGTCATGAACCTGGACCGGTTTGATCTGGCGTAGTCATTAGCTGAGTGGGGGTGGCAGGCTGGGAAGATGGTCCTCACCTGCCCCCCATTTCCTGGGCTCCAACCGTCATGGTTGGGCTCAGACATGCAGCGCGAATTATGCGAGCAGGCTAGACTTTTTTGAAAAACCGGAAACCACCAACCAAGAGGATAGCGCCATGGAACACAAAAAGGTTATGATGTGCACCTGTGAAAACTGCGGCAATGAGGCTGAGATGACCATCAGGTGTGAAGAGGTGATCATCGAGGGCAAGGCTGGCGAGACAACTCCGAGTGGTCAGCCGAAGAAAGGCAAGGGCACCTTTACCTGCACGCAATGCGGCAATGAAGCCGAGATGATCATCGATCTCTAAACTCGCCCAACACCTCTCAGGCTAAGGGGTGTCCCTTGCAAAGGGCTCCTTTGGCCTTTTCATGTCCTTTGAGGGGAAGGCCAAAGATCGAATCTTCGGGTTTTCCAGGGCGGGCCGGGTCCGTCATTTCCGGCGGCCACGGCCCGCCCTGATATTTTCATGCTGTCCGGGTGGGCCGCCACCCTTGGCGACGGGCTCCCTTGGCCACAGTTGTCTTGAATTTCCCTGCACAATAACTTATAATTACAATATTAATATTATTAAGTTATTCATTTCCCATCATAAATAATTGATCGCTCTCAGGATAACGGTGTCATGGCGGTATTAGCGATTCAAAAATATCCGGACCCGGTGCTGAAGGCCAAAGCCCAGCCGGTGACCGAGATCACCCCGGAAATTCAATGCCTCATTGATAATATGGCCGATACCATGTATCAGGCGCCGGGTATCGGCTTGGCGGCCAATCAGGTGGGGGCCTTGCATCGGGTTATCGTCTTTGATATTACTCCCAAAGAAGAAGGCCGCAATCTGAATGTGATCATCAATCCGGAAATCGTCGCTTCTTCCGGCGAACTGGTGCAGCAAGAGGCCTGTCTGTCGGTGGTGGATTATTCCTGTGATGTGCGGCGCAAGGCCTGTGTCACGGTGACCGGTCTGGACCGGGAGGGCAAACCCGTCTGCATCGAGGCCAAAGACCTGCTGGCGGTGGTGCTGCAGCATGAAATCGATCATCTGGATGGCATTCTGTTCATTGATCGCATCAGCCGTTTGAAACGGAGCCTGTACAAACGACAGCTTCAGAAAAGCCTGAAAAAGTGAATCCGCTCCAGCGCCTGGTCTTTATGGGGACGCCGGAGTTTGCCGTGCCCAGCCTCCGGGCGGTGGCGGCGGCGGGCTATGACATCGCCGCGGTGGTCAGCCAGCCGGACCGGCCCCGGGGCCGGGGGCAGAAGGTGACCTACCCGGCGGTAAAGACCGCGGCCCTGGATCTGGGCCTGCCGGTCCTGCAACCGCACCGCAAAGGCCAGGCCGATATTGTCGCCGACCTGCAGGAGCTGCGGCCTGACCTGATCCTGGTGGCGGCCTTTGGGCAGATGTTGTCCCAGGCGGTGTTGGACATCCCCAGGTTAGGGGTACTCAACGTCCACGCCTCCCTGCTGCCCCGCTATCGGGGGGCGGCGCCCATTCAGTGGGCTATTCTTAACGGCGATGAGGTCACCGGGGTGACCATCATGTGGCTGACCTTGGAGATGGATGCCGGGGATATATTTCTTCAGGAGGAACAGCCGATCCGACCGGATGATACCGCCGGGACCTTGGCAGCCCGCCTGGCCCGGCAGGGCGCGCAGCTTTTGGTAACCGCTCTCCGGCAGATCGAAGCGGGTCAGTCGGTCCGCATCCCGCAGCCGGCCAGCGGTATCACCTTTGCCCCGATGATTTCAAAAGCAATGTCGCGCCTGGATTTCAGCCAGCCGGCCCTCAGCCTGCAGCGTCTCATCCGGGCTCTGGATCCCCAGCCCGGGGCTTATACCTATTATCAGGGGCAAGTCTTGAAGGTGTTCCGGCCGGCGATGGGATCATCGCTGCCGCCGGCGGTGCCACCCGGCACGGTCCTGCAAGTGACCGAGGCCGGGGTGGAGATAGCCTGCGGCGACGGCAGCCTCTGGATCCAGGAACTGCAACTGGCCGGGCGTCGGCGCCTGTGTGCCCTGGAGTTTGCCCGGGGCCAGAAACTTTTGCAGCAGCGGTTGGGTTAGTTGCCAGGCGGCAACGAGCTGTGGGATAGGAACCTGATATACAGACCCGGAGCCACACCATCTACAACTATCTGCAATATTATCCTATGCCCCTCATCCAAACCCTCTCCCCGCCGGCGGGGCGAGGGATTGAAGGATTTTTGGATGGGCCCTAAGTTAACTATGGACAAGACGCCTCCTCCGGAGCAGCCCGCCGTTGTTCTCCATGGCGGCAATTCCCTGCGACCCCAGAAACGCATCTTTATCGGCCTCCTGGTGGCCACCTGCCTGTTGCTGGGGCCCATTCTGGCGTTGCTCTGGTACGTCCCCTATGTTGGCTTCACCAACATTCATCCCAAGCTGCCCCTTATTTTGGGGATCATCTTCGGCATCCTGATCGCTCTGATTCTGGCCGGCGTTTTTTTGTTGACCCTGACTATTATCCTGGGCCGCGACCTTTTTATCTCCCGGAAGCTGCGGGGTATTATTGTCAAGATTGTTTTTCCCCTGCTCATCGGCGTCGGCCGCCTCTTCGGCGTCAGCAAGGAACGGGTGCAGCAGTCCTTTGTGGAGATCAACAATCAGTTGGTGCTGGCCCAGCATATCAAGGCCCGGCCGGAGAAGATCCTGTTGCTCATGCCCCACTGCCTGCAGTTTCATGACTGCCCGGTGCGGATCACCGGCAATGTGGAGAATTGCAAGCGCTGCGGCAGATGCCATATTAAAGGCTTGGTGGAAATCTCCGATAAATATCAGGTGGGACTGGCCGTGGCCACCGGCGGCACCATTGCCCGGCGGATTATTGTCGAGCGTCGTCCCAAGGTCATTATCGCCGTGGCCTGCGAACGGGACCTGGTGAGCGGCCTCCAGGACAGTTACCCGCTGCCGGTCTTTGGCATCCTCAACCACCGCCCCAATGGTCCTTGTTATGATACGCAGGTGGACCTAAGCCGGGTGGAACAGGCGGTTCAGGCCTTTTTGGCCGCTCCCTCCTCGGAGTCTTGAAAAAAACGAACCCCCCCCGCACAGCCAATCCCCGTTTTCTGGCCCTGGAGATTCTCTCGACCTGGCAGCGCCTCAATCCTCCCGGCGGTCCTGCCGGTCCCTTTTTGGATGACCTGCTAGCAGCAACCTTGGCTCGCCAGGCCGATCTGTCCCGGGCGGACCAGGCGTTGGTGCGGGAGCTGACCACGGGGGTGATGCGTTGGCGGCGGCGGTTGGATTATGTCCTGGCCCAGACGGCGACCACGCCCATCCACCGTCTGCACCCGGCAGTTCTGGATATTCTGCGCCTGACGGCCTACCAGCTTCTTTTTTTGGACCGCATCCCGGTGCAGGCGGCGGTGGCCGAGGCCGTCAATCTGGCCAAAGCCCGGCGGCTGCCGCCGGCGTTGCAATCGTTCATCAATGCCGTGGGGCGCCAACTGGCCGTTTCGGGTAAAGCCATGACACTGCCGGATCCGGCGGCGGAACCGGTGAGCGCCCTGGCGGTAGCCGCCTCTCTGCCCGATTGGCTGGCGGCCCGGTGGCTGCAGGAGTTGGGGCCGGAGCGGGCCTGGCGGCGAGGAGCGGCGGTCAATGCCCTGCCGCCTTTGACGATCAGGGTGAACACGAACCTGGTCAGTCGGGAGACCTTGCGCGCCGTCCTGCAAGAAGAAGGCGTGGCGGCGGATTCCTGCCGTTTTTCGCCGTTCGGTCTGATCATGCGCTCGCTGCCCCGGGCTCCCTTCAGCCTGCCTTCGTACCAGAGGGGGCTGTGGCTGTTTCAGGATGAGGCGGCGCAGTTGGTGACGCTGCTGCTCCGGGCCCGACCTGGACAGAGGATTCTGGAGATCGGCGCCGGGCGGGGTGGCAAGACGACGCACCTGGCACAAATTCTCGGGGGTGATGGCCTTATCCTGGCCCTGGACAACAACCTGCGACGCCTCAGCGCTCTGCGGCAGCAGGTCCAACGCCTGCACGGATCCGGTATCTCCCTCCTCCAGGCTGACGCCAGCCAACCGTTGCCTCTGGATCGCCGCTCCCTGTTTGACCGCGTCCTTATCGATGCGCCCTGCTCGGGGCTGGGGGTGCTGCGCCGCCACCCGGAGCTGAAATGGCGGCGCCAACCCCAAGATATCGAGCGCTTTGCCGGCGTGCAGCGCCTCCTGCTGCTGCAGGCGGCCCCGTCTGTACGGCCGGGGGGACTGCTGCTCTATATCACCTGCACTACTACCGCCGAGGAAAACGAAACTGTGGTGCAGGAGTTTCTGGCACGCCACTTAGACTTTGCGCCGCTCGGGCCGAAAGGACAATCGGCTTTACCGGCTCGGGATTTTCTTGATGAGCAGGGTTTTTTCCGGACCTCGCCGGAGGAACACGGGATGGACGGTTTTTTTGGGGCGGTGCTGCAAAGAATGTCTTAACGGCCGCATATGGCGAAATTTATTATTGATAGAAAGATAGATACATTATAAAATATCTTTTATTTATAGATTTCTTGGGTTAACCGAAGGAGGCTTGCGTAATCGGAGGCTTCCATTTACCACTAAACTCCCTCCCCCTGAGGCTTAACCGTTTGCCGAAAAAAGGATTTCCCATGCTAGCAGGATATCGCCATGTTTTATTGGCAGAAGAAGATTTACATTCCTCGGCCATGGATGATTTCAATATTTTGTCAAATTATTTACAAGAGTTATATCAAAAAAAAAGGATTTCACAGAAACTGTATATACAGTTACTAAACTCTTTTTCTTTTTTTTGCCTGGAAAAAATGGCCCAGGATAAATTAAATGGAATTATATTGAAATGGAATAGAAAGTTTGCAGAGTATCTCAGATTAGAGGTTTAATTTGGAAAAGAATAATAAAAAGCCGCCGACAGAAGATGACAATGAAATTATTAATATGGGCTCTCATGACAGCGAAATCGAAAATGAAATAGATAATTTTATTAACGAAGCTCCTCCTGAAGTACGGCGAACTGTTAGTTCATTAATGATGAGATACTCTTCGGGGGCTTTCCAGCAACATCCACTTTTCGATAAATTTACATCAGAACATATTGACAAATTCCTTGATCTCAATGAGGAAGATAATAGAAGAGCATATAATTTCGCTTGCAGCGGTAGATGGTTTGCATTTGGATATGGTTTATTAATATTTTGTTTTTTATTATTTTTAATAATATATTTATTGCCAAATAACAAAGAATTACTTATTGATATCTTAAAATTATTAGTGGCTTTTGCTGGAGGTTTTGGCGTAGGCTACGGCTGGAAATCAAAAAAATAGGCGTCTTATAACATTATTTAATGATAAATCTACTCTTCTTTTTAATGAACTCATCATTATTTTATTATCAATTATGAAACGCTTTTTCTATCCCCGTTCGGTGGCTGTGGTGGGGGTGTCGGAACGCGCCGACAACCTGGGCCGTAATATTGTCAACAATTTGCTGGAGTTCGGCTTTTCGGGGGACATCTTCCCGGTGGGTCCCAAGGGCGGCCGGGTCCATAATCTGGATATTTTCCCCCTCCTGGAGGATCTGCCGTATGTCCCCGACCTGGTGGCGGTGCTGGCCCCGGCCCGGGTGGTGCCCAGTGTCTTAGACGCCTGCGGTCAGATGGGCGTGCAGCGGGTCGTGGTGGAATCGGGCGGATTTTCGGAGCTGGGGGCGGAAGGGCAGCGCCTTGAAGAAGAGGTCCGCCAGCGCCTGCGGCAGTATGGCATCCGCATGATGGGCCCCAACGGCTTAGGCGCCATCAATCTGGAGATCGGCCTCTGCCTGCCCTTCATGAATCTGCCCCATAAGCCCCGGTTGGGTGGCGTCTCCCTCCTCTGCCAGAGCGGCGGCGTGGGGACCAACGTCATTGCCTGGCTGGCCCAAGCCGGTCTGGGCATGAACAAGTTCGTCAGCCTGGGCAACAAGTTGGACGTCAACGAAAATGACCTGCTGGAATTTCTGCTGGAAGACCCGGGGACCAAGCTCATCTACCTTTATATGGAAGACCTGGCCGACGGCCGCCGGCTCATGGAGTTGGGCCGCCGGGCCAATAAGCCCATTCTGCTGCACAAGGCCAACATCGGTGAATTGAGCGCCGATATCGCCCGCAGCCATACCGCCTCCCTGGCCGTGGATGATGACGTGGTGACCGCGGCCTGCTGTCAGGCCGGGATCCTGCGGGTGCACAGCCGCAACGAATTCCTGCAGGCCGCCATCGCCCTGCAGCAGCCTCCTTTAAGAGGCAACCGGCTGGTGGTCCTGTCCCGTTCCGGGGGCGAAGCGGTGGTGACGGCCGATGCCTGCCACAAGGCCGGTTTCAAGCTGCCGCCCCTGTCCCCGGAGATCGTCCACCTCATCGAGAGCCGCTCCCGGGCCGGGGTTATCAAACCCATCAACCCCCTGGATCTGGGGGATATTTTTGATTTCAGCCTTTATGCCGATGTGGCCGCGGCCTTCTGTCAGGACCCGGATGTGGACGGCATCATCCTGAACTACGGCCCCATTAACGACCTGGAGCGGGAAGCTGCCCGGGCCATGGCCAGAAATCTCATTGAAACGGCCCGCCGTCACGAAAAACCTTTACTCATCACCGTGATCGGCAATCTGGAGGAGCGGGAATATTTCCGCCACGAATTGGGGGTGCCGGTCTTTGCCTTCCCCGGCGAGGCCATCCGGGCCCTGGCCCTGGCCCGCCGTTTTCACACCTGCCAGTTGCCATTGACGCCGGTGGCGCCGCCGGAAGTGCCCTCTCTGGGGGCGGTGGGTTCACTCCTGGCCCCCTATCTCGCCACGGTCGGCCCGGTGCCCATGCCCGTGGCCCTGGAGGCCATGAACACCCTGGGGATCGCCGTCCCACCCCGGCGCCTGGCCCAGACAGCCGAGGAGGCCGAAGCGGCCGCCCAGGAGTTGGGTCTGCCCCTCTGTCTGAAGCTGGTGGCCCCCAGCGCCCTGCACAAATCTGATCTGGGCGGCGTGCTCCTCAACCTCAACACCACAGCGGCGGTCCGCCAGGGTTTTGCAGCCATCGCCCAGGTAGCCAGAACCAATCTCCCCAAGGGAGAACCTTGGCAGGTCTTGGCCATGCCCTTTATTGAGAAAGGGATGGAGGTTATTATCGGGGCCAAACGGGATCGGGTCTTCGGCCCCATGATCCTTTTCGGCGCCGGCGGCATCTGGGTGGAAGTCCTGGAGGACGTGGCCATGCGCCTGGCCCCGCTGGATCAGGCCGCGGCCCTGGAGCTCATCCATGAAACCAAGATAGCCAAGATTCTGCGCGGCTTTAGGGGCCAGGGACCGTCCGACCTGCAAGCCCTGGCCCAGTGTCTGGTCCTGCTCTCGGCCTTTATGCTGGAATTCCCCCAGGTCCAAGAGGTGGACCTGAACCCGGTGCGGGTCTTCCCCGAGGGGCAGGGCTGCCTGGCCCTGGATGCCCGGATTATCATGGGCGAAGCGGCAACCGCAACGGTAACGACAGGCTAACAACTCTATGAAGAATAGTAATCCGGCCGAATTGGCCGAACTCTTGCGCCGCACCCAGGCCGCGGCCGCCCTCACCGGCGCCGGTATCTCGGTGGAGAGCGGCATTCCCAGTTTTCGGGGCGCCCATGGGTTGTGGACGCGTTATAACCCCATGGAGTATGCCCATATCGACGCCTTTCTCAGCAACCCGGCCAAGGTCTGGCGCATGCTGCTGGAGCTGGACGCCACCATCAGACAGGCCCGTCCCAACCCGGCCCATTATGCCCTGGCGGAGCTTGAAAAAATGGGCAAGCTTAAAGGCATCATCACCCAGAATGTGGACAACCTGCACCAGGAGGCGGGGAGCCGGAATGTCATCGAGTTTCACGGCAATGCCCGGCGCTTCGTCTGCCTGCGCTGCCGCCGCACCATTGACCCCGCCACCCTGGACTTCAGCCACGTGCCCCTCTATTGCTCCTGTGGGGGGCTGATCAAACCGGATATCGTCTTTTTCGGGGAAGAAATCCCCCCTGCCGCCAACCGGGCCGCCTTTGACCTGGCCGAGTCCTGTGACCTGATGCTGGTCATCGGCACCTCGGCAGCGGTCATGCCCGCCAACATTCTGCCCAAAGCCGCCAAGAACCACGGCGCCATCATCGTCGAAATCAACCTGGAACCCACGGAACTCACCCGCCGCTTCACCGATTATTTCCTGGAGGGTTCGGCCGGTCAGATCCTGACGGAGGCTGTGGCGTTGCTGGCCTCATAGCCTGGCGCCGAGGGCTGGGAGGGAGGGAAGCACGGCTGTTCTTCTTCGTGGCCCCTATCCTGATCCCAGCCTGCCTCTTTGCCAAAGAGGTCAGTGGAGAGCAGTCTTCCGCCGCCGCAGGCACCACTTGGTGAATTCCACCACGGGCAGGAGGCTGAGGCTGACGCTTAGGGCCAGCAGCCAATCCCACCACGTCAGGGGCACCGTATGAAAAAGCCGCCCCAGAGGGGCATACACCACCAAACTTACGGTCATGGCCAAGGAGATGGCGACCGCAACCAGGAGGTAGCGGTTGGCCAACGGCCCGACGGTAAAGAGGGACAGGGTCAGGCTGCGGCAGTTGAAGGCGTTCACCAGTTCGGCAAACACCAGGGTGATGAACACCATGGTTTGGGCCCGCTCCAGGACGGTGGCGGGACTGGCGTCGGCGTCCGGGTTGTAGAGGTAATAGTAGGCAAAGAGGGGCAGGATGAGCAGGGTCTTGTACCCGGCCATGACGGCCATGAGGATATTGACTGTCCTGGTAAAGACGCCTTCATCCGGCGGGCGGGGCGGCCGGGACATGATGTCGGGGGCTTTGGGGTCCACGCCCAGGGCCAGGGCCGGCAGGCCGTCGGTGGTGAGATTGACCCAGAGGATCTGCAGGGCGATGAGGGGCATGGGCAGCCCCACGAAAAAGGCGCCGGTGAGAATAACGATTTCGGCAAAATTGCAACTGAGCAGAAAAACCAGATATTTCTTGATATTGTCGAAGATCGCCCGGCCTTCCTCCACCGCCGCCACCAGGGTGGCGAAGTTGTCATCGGCCAGGATCATGGCCGCGGTTTCTTTGGTGACCTCCGTGCCGGTGATCCCCATGGCGACGCCGATATCGGCCCGTTTCAGGGCCGGGGCATCGTTGACGCCGTCGCCGGTCATGGCCACGACTTCCCCTTGACTTTTCAGGACTTCCACCAGACGCAGTTTATGTTCCGGCGCCACCCGGGCAAAGATATGGGTGTGTTTCAGGGTGGCGGCCAGGGTCTGGTCGTCCATTTGGGAAAGCTCCCGGCCGGTGCAGACCGGGGGCGGGGCAGCCGATTTTTTCGCCAGGCCCAGGTCCCGGCCGATGGCCGCTGCGGTTAAAGGATGGTCGCCGGTTACCATGATCACGTTGATGCCGGCCCGGTGGCAGAGGTTGACCGCTTCTTTGGCTTCGGGGCGGGGCGGATCGATCATCCCCACCAGGCCCACCCAGACCAGATCGGCTTCTTCGGAGGCGGGGACCAGGTCTGGCAGATCAGGGAAGCGACGGTAGGCCAGACCCAGGACCCGCATGGCGGCGCTGGCCAGCCGGGAGCTTTCCGTCAATATGGCCTGCCGCTGGTCTTCGGTCAGAGGCTGTTCGCCCTGCAAGGTCAGCAGGCGGCGGCAATAAGGGAGCAGGCTCTCGGGCGCGCCTTTCAGGCACATGAGATAGCCGCTGCGGTCCTGGTGCAGGGTGCTCATGCGTTTGCGGTCGGAATCAAAGGGAATTTCCGCCACTCGGGGCCAGTCCTGGAGGAGGCGCTGATAGTTCAGGCCGGCCTTCAGCCCCATGGTTAAGAGGGCCCCTTCAGTGGGGTCGCCCCGCAGGTGCCACTTGCCGTCTTCCTGCCGCAAAGAGGCATCGTTGCATAACAGGGCAATGCGGGCGGCCTGGTGCAGGGCCGGATTGGTGAGTGATAATTCCTGGTGATCGACGGTATGAAAGCTCCCTTGTGGTATATAGCCGGAACCGGTGACGTGGATCTGTTGGCCATCCAGGAAGAGAGCACGGACGGTCATTTCGTTTTTCGTCAGCGTCCCCGTTTTATCGGTGCAGATGACCGTGGTACAGCCCATGGTCTCCACGGCCGGCAGGCGTTTGACAATGGCCCGGCGTCTGGCCATGCGGGTGGTGCCGATGGCCAGGGCGCCGGTGACCACGGCCGGGAGGGATTCGGGGACGGCGGCCACGGCCAGACTGATGCCCCAGATGAGCATGGGCAGCCAGCCGTAGCCTTTGGCCAGCCCCAGGCCGACGGCGCCAGCGGCTACACCCAGACAGATGATGCTTAAAACCCGGCCGATGAGGGCGAGGCGTTTTTCCAGGGGCGTCTTCTCGTGTCTGACCTCCCCCAGGAGTTGAGCGATGCGGCCGAATTCGCTGGCCATGCCGGTGGCCGTCACCACCGCCTGGCCCCGGCCGTAGGTGGCCACAGTACCGCCAAACACCATGCCGTGCTGGTCCGCAATGGGGGTATCGGCAGCCTCGGCCGGGTCCGTGTTTTTTGCCACCGGCGTGGATTCACCGGTGAGGATGGCCTCGTCCACCATGAGATTGACGGCCTGCAACAGCCGGGCATCGGCGGCGATACGGTCGCCTGTGTGTATAAGCAGGATATCCCCTGGAACTACCTCCCGGGCTGGAATTACTGTTTCCTCGCCGTCCCGCAGGACCGTGGCATGGGGCGCGGCCAATTCCTGGAGCGCGGCTGCCGCCTGCTCGGCCCGATATTCCTGAAAGAAGCCGAGGATGACACAGGCCACCACAATGGCCAGGATGACCGCGGCATCCAGATGCTCTCCCAGGAGAAAGGAAATGCCGGTGGCGATGATGAGAATGACCATGAGCAGATTAAAGAATTGCCGCAGCAGAATCAGGACCGGGGAGATCTTTTTCCCCGCCACCAGTTCATTGAAGCCGTACTGCTCAAGGCGGGCTTCGGCCTCCTCGGCCGGCAGCCCCTGGGGACCGGAGGCTAGGGCTGCGAGAACGGCCGTGGCCTCCATAGTATGGTAAGGTGGTTTCGTCGTCATGGAACCTCGTGAGGGATGGTTTGGCAATAGAGCAAGTATTCCTGATTTCCCTTGGGGCCGAGAAGAGGGGAAGGGAGGACGCCGTGTACCGTCAGACCCAAGGAGCGGGCAAACCTTTGGATATCGTCCACTACCTGGAGACGGTCCGCTTCGTCCCGGACCACCCCGCCTTTGCCCACCCTGCCTTTTCCGACTTCAAACTGCGGCTTGATGAGGGCCAGGATGGTGCCGCCGGGTTTCAGAAACAGGATTACCTGGGGCAGAACCAGCTTCAGAGAAATGAAGGAGACGTCCACCACGGCCACATCAACTTTTTCGGGAATGGCGGTGGCGGGCAGATGGCGGATGTTCGTTCGCTCCAAGAGGATGACCCGGGGGTCTTGGCGGAGCTGCCAGGCCAGTTGGCCATAACCCACGTCCACGCCATAGACTCGGGCCACCTTGCGCTGCAAGAGGCAATCGGTAAAACCGCCGGTGGCGATGCCGACGTCCAGGGCCACCAGCCCGGCCACATCCAGGTGGAAATGATCCAGGGCCGCGGCCAGCTTCAGGCCGCCCCGGCTGACATAGGGCGGCGGCGGGCCCTTCAGGGCGATGGCGGCGGTTGCCGGGACCAAGGCCCCGGCTTTGGTGACCGGGAAACCGTCCACCAGCACCTGGCCGGCCAGGATGAGGGAGCGGGCCTGTTCCCGGGCCGGGGCCAAGCCCCGCGCCACCAGGAGGCGGTCCAGCCTGATTTTCCCGGAGATCGGTGGATTCGCCATACGGGAGAGGGGGCAGACGTCCTTGAGAAAAAATGTGCAAATCTTCCTCGGTTAGCATATACTAAAATGAGGGTGGAAAACAAGCGCTGAAGGGCTGGAGGCGGCCATTTTGCCCCAGTCGCGGCGAGAGACGAGATTGCCGAACCGAATTGACCATGTCCTCTGCACCACATAAAGCACTTGTTATTGATGACGACCAAGCCATGTTGGACGCCTGTCAGCAGATCCTGGTCCGCCTGGGTTTTCAGGTGGGGTTGGCTGCCACCGGCCAGCAGGGTCTGGAGATGATGGCGCAGGAGGCTTACGATCTGGTCCTCCTTGATCTGGTGATGCCCGATCAGAACGGCGTTGAAATCCTCAAACGGATAAAAGCCCTTTATCCTCTGACCCAGGTGATCATCATCACCGGCCATGGCACCATTGCCGCGGCGGTGGAGACCATCAAACTGGGCGCCTTTGATTTTTTGCCCAAACCGTTTACCCCTGATGATCTGCGCCAGGTAGTAAAGAGGGCCTTGGAGAAACCGCAGGAGAGTCCGGTTTCCGGCAGCCAGGAGATTGTCTATGCCAGTGAAGCCATGGCCCGGATTTTGGCCATGGTGGAGCGGGTAGCCCCCAGCGACAGTACGGTCCTGATCACCGGCGAGTCGGGCACCGGGAAGGGACTGATCGCCCAAAAGATTCATGGCCTGAGCAACCGTCGCCGGGAACCTTTTGTCACGGTGGATTGCGGCACCCTGGTGGAGACCCTGTTTGAAAGCGAACTGTTCGGCCATGTCAAGGGGGCTTTCACCGGCGCCAACGCCAATAAAATCGGCAAATTTGAACTGGCCCATGGCGGCACCCTGTTCTTCGATGAAATCAGCAACATCAGCCTGGAGGTGCAGGCCAAGCTTTTGCGGGCGGTGCAGGACCGCAAAATCTCCCGGGTGGGGAGCCATCGGGTCATTTCCGTGGACGTGCGCCTGATTGCGGCCACCAACCGGGATCTGGTCCAGGCCATCCGGGAAGGCAGCTTCCGGGAAGACCTGTATTACCGCCTCAACGTCGTCTCCATTCATATCCCGCCGCTGCGACAGCGCAAAGACGACATCCCGCCGCTATTGACCCATTTTCTGGCCAAGTTCAATCAACGGCTGAAGAAATCAGTCCAGGGTTTTACCCCCGAAGCCATGGAGATGATGTTGCAGTACCAGTGGCCCGGCAATGTCCGAGAGCTGGAGAACATGGTGGAGCGATTGGTGGTCTTCAGTCTTGGCCCCTATC
>CALGOE010000206.1 GCA_937958145.1 uncultured Desulfobacca sp. | reverse complement strand
GGGTCTGCGTCACCTGCCCCCGACCGCCGCACACCGGACAGATGGTCTTCCGACTGCCTGGCCGCAGACCGCTGCCGCTGCAGGTGGGACAGTTTACATTCCGGGGAATCTCAACCGTGACCTCAGTACCCTTGGCCGCCTCCAGAAAATCGATCTCTAAATCAAAACGCCGGTCGGCCCCGGCCTGGGGACCGGACCACGCCCGGCGGCTGTCCCGAAAACCGAAGAGGTCTTCAAAAATATCGCCAAATGCCCCAAAAATATCGCCAAAATCCCGGAAACCGGTGAATCCCGAATCCCGCAGGCCTTCATGGCCATACTGATCGTACAAACGCCGCTTTTCCGGATCCCGCAACACTTCATAGGCTTCGGAGGCTTCTTTAAACTTCTCCTCCGCGGCCTTGTCCCCCGGGTTGCGGTCTGGATGGTATTTTAAGGCCAACTGGCGGTAGGCTTTTTTGATTTCCTCGGCGCTGGCCTGCCGACCAACCCCCAGGATCTGATAGTAATCTTTATAGGGCGGCATTGGGTCTTCTTGGGTTAACGCAAGCGTTGGCTGACCGCTCTGATCTTATCCTGCAGGTGGACCTTTTTGTCCCGGCGGTCGTCAATGCTGATATGGGTAACCACCCGCCACACCTGGCGTCGAAAGGGCATCTCGTGCAGGATTTTGGCCAGCGCCAGCAACTCCTCCACCTCTCCTTCAATAATCGTCCCCATATCCGTCAGGGTATGGGGAATCTGCTGGTCCCGGAGGTAGGCGATGATATCGGCGACAAAATCGCCCACCCCCGGTTGGCCGGTGCCCAACGGCACAACACTAATTTCCATGAACGCCATTGTATCCTCCCCTGCCGCGCCGGGAAGCACACCGGCCGCAGTGCTCCTTGGCGCCGGACGAAGAGCGCGGCGTTTCTAACAACCCCTTCACCTTCTGCTTCAAAGGTTTCAAATCATGGGTCTTCAAGACCACGCCATCCACCTGGCAATGACAGGACTGCTGCGGCAACCCGTAGGTCGAATGAAAAATCACCGGGGTCTGCCGGCAGGTTCCCTTGATGATTTGCACCGTTTCAAAGCCGGACATATCCGGCAGCATGATCTCCAAAACCACCAGGTCCGGACAGTCCTGCTCCAACAACCCCAGCGCCTCCCGGGCATTGGATGCCACCAGGACCTCATACCCCTCTTCCTGCAACTCATCCCGGCATAGAAGCAGGACATGGGGATCACTATCGGCAATCAAAATACGTTCCATGGGAGTACCCTCCCTGCCGCCGATATTAAACCTCTTTTTAATTCTAATCATCCCCCTGGCCCCTGTCCATTGCTGCTCTGCCGGGAGCGGACCGCCGGCCCCGTTTATTGGTAAATAATTTATTTTATCATAGCATTAACAAAAAGAAAATTTTTTTGCCCCCGGGCTCTGGCACCACCAGCCCTCGCTGGGGTGGGAGGGGCCTCGACCCCTGGCCCCCTCCCCTGAAATGACTTTTTCATCACTCTACCAATAAGCCGGTGACCCGCCCCCCCGGCTCTCACTGCACCGCTCAGATCCGGCGGATGACTTCCAGGCCGCCCATATATGGCCGCAATTTTGCCGGCACGACCACACTGCCGTCTTCCTGCTGATAATTCTCCAAAATAGCCACCAGGGTGCGACCCACGGCTAGACCGGAGCCATTGAGGGTGTGGACCAGCTCGGTGCCCTTGGCGCCTTTGCGCCGGAAGCGGATATTGGCCCGCCGGGCCTGAAACGCCTCAAAATTGCTGCACGAGGAAATCTCCCGATAGCTCCCCTGCCCCGGCAGCCAGACCTCGATGTCATAGGTCTTGGCCGCAGCAAACCCCATGTCGCCAGTGCACAAAACCACAACCTGATAATGCAGTTCCAGTTCCTGCAGGACCTTCTCGGCGTTCGCCAGGAGCTTCTCCAACTCTTCGTACGAGGTCTCCGGCGTGGTGAATTTGACCAACTCCACCTTATCGAACTGATGCTGCCGGATCAGGCCCCGGACATCCTTGCCATACGACCCGGCCTCAGACCGGAAGCAGGGAGTATAGGCCGTATAATACAAAGGCAGGTCATCCTCCGCCAGGATCTCATCCCGGTGGATGTTGGTCACCGGCACCTCGGCGGTAGGCACCAAATAATAATCCCAGCCTTCCAGTTTGAATAAGTCCTCCTTGAACTTCGGCAATTGGCCGGTCCCCAGGGCGCTGGCGCTGTTGACCATAAAAGGCGGCCAGACCTCCAGATAGCCGTGTTCCCGGGTATGCAGGTCCAACATAAAATTGATCAGGGCCCGCTCCAGGTGTGACGCCGGTCCTTTCAGCAGGGCAAAACGGGAGCCCGTAATCTTGGCCGCAGTCTCGAAATCCAGAATGCCCAGACCTTCACCGATGTCCCAATGGGCTTTGGGCTCAAAGGCAAACTCCGGACGGCTGCCCCAGGTTTTGACCACCGGGTTATCGTCGCTGGAGGCCCCCACCGGGACGGAAGCATGGGGAATGTTGGGCAGATTATACAAAAAATCAGAGACCATGGCCTCCTTTTCCTGCAGTTCCGCCTCCAGGTCTTTCAATTCCTGATTGATCTCCCGCACCCGTTCCATCAGGGCCGTGGCATCCTCTTTGGCCTTTTTCCGGCGTCCCACCTCTTCGGACAGGGCATTGCGTTCCTGGCGCCGGCTCTCCACCTGCGACAAAAGCAAACGCCGCATCTCATCCAGGGATTCGAAATCCTCCAGGAGAAATTCCTGGCCCCGGTGGCTCAGGGCCTGCTTCACTTCCGCTAAATGGCTGCGGACGAATTTCAGATCTAACATTACACTCACCGCTTGCTTGGAGATGATGGGTTGGCCTGGCCAACCGGGGAAGAGTTGGGCCACTGTTCAAAATACCGTTGATTGTCCTCCAAGATCTGCATAAGAGCCGCGGCGTCGCCCGACGCCACGATCTGGCGGAGCTGCTCCACCGCCTCGGCAAAAGCGGCATGGGTGAGGCGATTCTGCGGATTGAGCAACTGAATATGCGCATACAGGGGAAAATTCTGATTCACCAGATGTCGCACCTGATCATACACGGCCCGGAACGTCGGGGTGGCCAGGGTCTCCATGGCCGCAATATCAGCCTGCAGCCGCCGGAAGGTGGTGCCCAGGGAGATGAGGGTAAAGTGAGTCAGGCCCTGTACCAACGACATCAACCGGTCATGCTCCTCCGGCGTGGTAATCTGAACGTTGGCCCCGCCGGCCACCAGCACATCGTGGAGCCATTGAAACCATTCCTCGCCCCGCCCCCGACACAGCACCACATTCTGCCCGGCCAGGCTGGCCTCACCAGGGCCGAATAACGGATGGGTCCCCACCACGGCGCCGCCAAAATGCTTCAGCATGGCCTGCATGGGACCCTGCTTCAGAGAGGTCAGATCGGTGAGCAAGGCCTCCGGCCGGATTGCCGGCGCCAACTCCGCGATGACCTGTTCCGTCAGATGCAGGGGCACGGAAATCACCACGACCTCAGCTTGCGCCGCCACCTCTGCCGACGTCGGGGTCAGACCCGGTTCGCCGATGAGAACCTCATACCCCTGTTCACGAAAAAACCGGCTGAACCACCGGCCCATTTCCCCCAGACCGCCGATAATGGCAATAACCGGCTTCATGCCACCGCCTTCTGCCGCAACAGAAAGTCGGCCAGGGTCAACTTGACCATGGCCGCGGCCACGGGCACAATCCGGGGAATGGCGCTGATGTCATGCCGACCGCCGACGCTGATCGTCTGCGGCCGACCATGCCTG
>CALGOE010000205.1 GCA_937958145.1 uncultured Desulfobacca sp. | reverse complement strand
TCAAGGTCCCGTATCTGGCCCCGACCAGCTGGAAAGGCAGCTTGAGAGCCGCCGCCACCCGTCTGCTGGGGCGACAGTTGAAAGAAAGGCTTGATTTGCATCCTGAAGCAGGAGCTTCCCCTGAGTCCCGCGCCCAACAACTATGGCCGCAACGAGTCCAGGCGGTGTTGCTTTTCGGGAACGAAAACGAGGTTCAGGCTCGCTATCTGAACAGCCTGATCGCCCGAGCCATGACCCCCTCTCGACCGGGCCTGACCAAGGAACTTCAAATCGAATTTGAGGCGTATCTGAAAAGCCGAGGGTATCGCACCGAACTCATTGAGGGGCGGCAAGGTCGGCTGTTTTTCTTCCCCACCTTTCTCAATGACCTGGGGCTGGAGATTATCAATCCCCATGACCGCCGCCGCCGGGTGGGGATCAATCCCATTCTCTATGAGTGCGTTCCGAGCGGAGCCCAGGGTCAGTTCCGCTTATTATATGTCCCCTTTGATTTTTCCGGGGAACAGACTGGCGGAGGCCCGGTGGTAACCCCGGACCTGGAAACCCTGGTGCGCCAGGTGGCGGAGGATCTGCCACTTATAGCCGAGACTGTCTCAGAGCTGTTTTTAACCTATGGCTTCGGGGCCAAGACCAGCAGCGGTTATGGCGTGGCGGCCGACCAGTTGCCCCAGCCCGGGAAAATACTGCTCAAAGCCCGGCTGCCGGGCGACGAGGGCGAATTCTGCTCTCCCGATTGGCTGAAAAAAGACTTGGGCCCGCAGGACAGCCTGGAGGACTTTATCGCTCCTCCTGGGAAGTTGCGCTCTCCAGAGGATTATACGCAGGTTCTCCATCACAGAAACGAGAATTTCTCCCGCAAAAAAAGGCAGCTTTATCGGAAGGTCAAGGAGTGGTGGGAAGCTGAGGGAGACAAACGCTACCAGGAGCATCGGCTTATGAGCCAAAGGGGGTTTGGCATTTCGGAATTCCCGTGTTTATCAGAATTGCCCGCCAAGGCCCGGGACCTGGCGGCCAGGCTACAGTCAGGAGGGGAAACATGACATCACCCTGGCGTCCCACTGAGGAAGAAAAAAAAGCCATTCTTTACCTGGAAGCCTTAGGTCTGATTCATGATTTGGGCAAGCTGAGTGATAAATTTTTGCAGAGTCGGGCCTCTGATAAAGCTTCGTATGGGGTTGATTACCGCTATCGCTTCCTGGTCGATCCCCGCCAGGTCTTCCCCGATTTCACCAGAAGCTGCGGCCATGAAGCCATAGCAACGATAAAGCAATGGCAAACAGAAGCGAGAACCATAAGCGAAGCGCCCTTTATTGAGCGCCCGGATTTAACTGCCATATTGGAAAATTCAGAAATCACAAGCTGGGATGGGCAGCCATATAACCTGGCAGAAATGGCCCTGCTGGCCAACAGACCAACGTATGCGAAAGAAGATTGGGGTAAGGCGTTAGGAAAAGACATGGCTCCCGCCCTGCTGGTGGCACTGCTTCATGGCGTCGCCCATTATGAAAAAGAAGATGCCCCGGACCCAAATAGCCAGCCTTATACCCATATGTACCGGGCCACCCCGTTTGGTCGGGAAGAGCGAGTAGAAGTGGATACTGGTAATGGCTTGACCGCGGCCTTTAAAAAATTGCCGCTGGCTCGCTTGGCAGAGATCGCCACAGACAAGAGGCAGGACTGGCTGCGAGACATGCGAGCGTTGATGTCCCGGGGCCTTGCTGATACCCGCCGGCCCCAAAACGACCTCAGCCTTTGGGATTGGGGTTTCACGGTGGCCAGTCTGACCAAGGCGATGGCCGCCTGGCTTTTCAAAACCAAACCTGCAAATTTGGACTTTACGACCAAGGATTGGCTGGCCTGGCGCCCCCTGCGGATCAACCTGGATATCCTGGGCCTTTATCAAAGGACCAACACCATTCCCGATCTCCTTGGCGTCCGGGCCGAACTGGAAAAAGCCTTCTCCAGGGTCAGGAAATTGTTGGAAGAGGACTATGCCCTGGCCAACTGCTTTTACCATGATGAAACCGGGGCCTATTACCTCTTTCCCGATTTTGATCTGGATAATGACCTACGCCGGCAGATCAGGGAATGTTTCCCCTTGGATCTGCAACCGCAGGTTTATCTGGCAGGACGGATTACTGGCTCAGAGTTGGATGCCAAGGGAACACAATACCTCTTGGCCGCCAGACGGCTGCTCGCCGAACCCCGCCAACACGCCCTGGCAGCCCGGGAGACCCCAACAGTCTGGGACAATAACCTCTATCCCTGGGCAGCGGAGTGGCAGAGCGACCGGCCTCCCAACGCTGAAATCTGTCCGGTCTGCGGGCTGCGCCCGGTGGGCTATCCTTTAGCAGTATCGGCCACAGCTCAAAACCCGGCCGCAGACCTGGCGCCCTGGGCTACTGAAGAAAAAGCCAAGGAACGGAATATCTGCCGCCTCTGCCTTACCCGCCGAGGCCGGCGGAGCCAACACTGGGCGGAAAATAATTGCCAGGGCACCATCTGGACCGATGAAGTAGCCGACCATCATGGGCGGTTGGCCCTGGTGGTGGGCCGCTTGGGGCTGGAGGACTGGCTGGACGGCAGTCTGTTCTCAACCATAATGATAAAGCAAAACCTTCCCAAAGCCCCCTCTCCGGCGCGCCTTTATCGGGTGGCGGAGACCGGGCGCCGCTTCTGGCAGCAGGTAAACCAGAAGATTGCCCCGGCCGCTATAGCACCACGCCCCCATCGCTTGGCATTTTTCCCCGATCTACCATCTCTTCCCAGACTGGGGAAAAGCTTGGGCCCTTACCATGCGTATGAACTGAACTGGGGCGGCTTGAGCCTGGCAGTGGTCTGGGATGCACCTTCGAATTCCTGCCGCCGGCGCTTTGTCACCATAGAAAACCTGGATTACTTTGCCCGCCGACATGGTCTCCCGGATGATTGGCCCAGCCGGTTGACCGGGTCTTCCTGTCGGGTGACAGAGCCGGGAGCCGCCGGGAAAAAGAGCAAGAACATCACCCAGGTGTCAATTTCGCAAGTACAACCACTTGACAGTTATTGTCCGATCATCGAGCTCCTGGCCGAACCAACTTTGGGGCTGCTCCTGGTCCCCGCCGACCAGGCCCTGAAACTTGTCCAAGCCATGTGGAACGCATATGAAGAGGAACTGGCCCGGGTGCGGGACCGCCTGCCGCTCTATTTGGGTTTGATTTTCTTCCCCCGCCGCACCCCCATCCGGGCGGTGCTGGAAGCGGGTCAGGCCTTGCTCAGGATGGGGGACAAAGGTAGGCAGGAACGGTGGGGAGTTACTAAGGCCGAGACGAGGAACTGCTCACGCCACCTCACCTTTGACAACGGGGTCAGTTGGAAAATTCCACTAAGTGCAGGCGACGGCCAAACCGCCGATAAGTGGTATCCTTATTACCGCTTGTGTCCATCAATTCACCAAACTCCACCTCAAATTACACCGAAACATGTGGAGGGGATCCAGGCCCGTGACCCGAAAACCCCTCTGGATAGAGGGCCTAAGATTCGGGTCAGTCCCAGCCGCTTTGACTTTGAGTTTCTGGACACCAGCGGCCGGCGTTTTGAAATCAGTTACGACGAGCAGGGGCGGCGGCGCTCCCGGCCCAGTCGTCCTTTCCTGCTGGATCACTGGGGCCGTCTGGAAAAACTTTGGCAGTGTCTGCAGGACCTGTCCCTTACCCAGCGGTACCAGGTGGTGCAAACCATCGAGGCCGCCCGGGAGATCTGGTGTGGCCGTAAGGCGCAGGGCCCCTCAACCGCCGATTCCGTCTTTCGCCAATTTGTCCGGGACACCCTGGCCACTGCCGCCTGGCAGAGCCAACCTTGGAGCAGCATCCCTCCGGAAATCCGCCAGCATCTGGAAGAAGCGGCGGTGCGGGGGGAATTAACCGACCTGGCAGAATTACATCTCCAGATTTTGAAAGAAAAATAGCTTTGGAGGCAAACCATCATGGCAACTCTGGCAAGATATCGGTATCTGTTAATGACCCTGGATCCGGTGCACATAGGTACCGGTGGCTACCGCTTGGGGCGGGTGGACAACAGCATCGTCCGGGAACCCGGCACCCGGGTGCCCAAAATACCCGGTACCGCCATCCACGGAGCCGTGCGCTCGTATGCCGCCAGACTTTACGAGGACCTCAACGCCGCCGGCAAGGATCATGATGGGGTGGCCGACCCAGCTAACCACCCCATCTGCTACACCTTCGGCTACACCAAAGGGGGGGAATCGGAAACCGGAGAGGAAAAAACAGAAGCTTATTCAGGAGTGATCAATGTCTTTGATGCCCAAATTCTGCTGTTTCCAGTCCATTCCATGTGCGGCCCGGTCTGGGTGAGCACCCGGCAACGCCTGCAAGACGCCGCCTTTAAAATAAACAACGCCAATGGAGCGCCTCATCCTGAAACCGAGCCTCTGGAGTTAGGAACCTGTCTGACGAGTTGGCGTCGGAACGATCCCCTCAACCTGGGCTGGCTGATGTTGACAGCCGGCGGGCAGGCAACGCTCACTGCTCCTTCAGCTTGGGAGACAGCCTCTCCTTGGCAGGAAGTCCGCAATCGTCTGGTCCTTATTTCTGAGGCTCTATTCTCCCAAGTGGTCAACAGCAACCTGGAAATCCGCACTTCGGTGAGCATCGACCCCTGGCGCGGGGCGGCAGCCGAAAAAGCCTTGTTCACTTATGAAGCCCTGCCCCGGGCCACTTTTCTGGTCCTGGACATCGTCTTGGACGATTACCGTCAGGACTTTCCATCCATGGACAAAAACGAAAAACTAAAAACCCTGAACTGGAAAGACCCGGGTGAGGTCTTCACGGCCGGCCTGGAGCTGTTGGCCTGGTTGGGCGTGGGCGGCATGGGCACCCGCGGCTTCGGTCGGCTGGCCCGGATAGGCGGACCGGAGAAAATCGAGTGGTCTCAGGAGGTTTGCCATGAGTAACCCGGTTGCCACCACTGCGTCGGCCAATCTGGACCGGCTCGCGGCATCTTGCGCCCAGGATATGGTAAAAATCGCCCAAAGCGCCAAGGACGCCAAAGAATTGGATAATCTGGTCACCAAGACCTTGGGGGTTCTCCAGGAAAACGGGATTTACGCCGCCATCCTGTTTTTGGCAGCCCAAGCCCAGACCGACAAGGCTCCGAAGGTGCTCGAGGGCATTCTGAATTTCCTGGACCGTATGAACTGTGAATTTCGGTTCGGTTGGCCAGATCAACCCAAAGCCACTGTAAGCGAGGAAGTGCTCCGCTATATCTCCGACCATGTGGTAGTCAACCTGGAACGGTTGCTCTTGGTAAAGGAAACTTTGGAACAGATGCTCATTTATGCCCGCTACGGTGCCAGGGCTCGGGCCGCGGAGGGGTAAAAATAATGGAATGGAGAGCTTACGAAGTAGTCCTGCGTCTGCGGGCGCCCATGCATATCGGCTGCGGCAAAGTCGGCAACTTGCTGCGCACCAGGGGATATGTCCCGGGGCGGGTCCTGTGGGGTGCCTTCACCCTGCGCCTTACCCGTCAACCGCCAGGCGCCCGGATGGACTCCCGCAATTATCAGATCATGGGCGACAATATCAATCAATCCTTGGCCTTTACCTACTTCTACCCCGCCCTGCAGCAGGGAGGCTCTTTTTCTCCCTGTTGGCCGTGGGCCGAAGATTTTCCCTGCCGATTTCTGGGCAGCTATGCTTCCACGGCCCTGTCCTATCCGCAGCAGACGGCCGAGGAGGGGGCTTTGCACGAGGTCGAGTTTCTGTCTCCTTATACGCACGATACCGGCGAGCCGGTTTACCTGATGGGATATATTGCCGCCCGGGAAGACGCCCCTGACTGGCAGGCCTTGCTGGGGCAGATCCAGCTGGGGGCGGAACGGTGCTACGGTTGGGGCCGGGTAACTCCTGCTTGCGCCCCCCGGCAGATTGAGGATGGCGCGGCAATTTTCGGCAACGCCGCCAAGATCGAATACGCGGAACTTACCCGGCCAAGAGTCTGCCTGGAAGCCAATCAAACTATCCTGGCTCATACCCCACTGACAGACCTGCAAGCCGCCGGGAGGGTGGAACCTTTCGTCGGCCGGGAATGGCGTTCTCACAATCCTACACACTGTTATGCCGGCCAGCATGTGGAATTTATCGGCGTCTGCTTTCAACCGGGAAGCAAACTACTCCAGAATCAAAAGTTCGAAATCGGGCCTTTTGGGATGTGGATTGCGATCCAATAAAACTCCCAGCCTCTTTGCCACCTCGGTCTGGCCGGATATCTGGACCGGAGGCGGAGGACGGAGGGCAGCCATGGCCTTTCTTTATCTCACTGAGCAGGGTGCCGTCCTGAAAAAGACCGGCGAGCGGCTGCTGGTGGTCCTGGAGGAGCAGACCCTCCTGGATATCCCGGCCGCCAAGGTTGAGGGCGTGCTCATCTTCGGCAATGTGCAATTCACCACCCAGGTGCTGCAGCTGCTCCTGGCCCAGGGGGTGGAGTTTGCCCTCTTCAGCCGCCGGGGCAAATTGCTGGGGCAGCTCACCGCCCCCTTCCCGAAAAATATCGAGCTGCGGCAGGCCCAATACCAGCGGGCCGCTGATCCCCTCTGGACCGGGGAGTTTGCCCGGCTGGTGGTGGCCGGCAAGCTGGCCAACAGCCTGGCCCTGGCCCGGGAATTTGCCCACAACCACCCCGATGTGGATCTCGGCGCCGCCATCCAGGACCTGGCGGCCAGCCTGGAGGCCGTCACCCGAGCCCACCCCACCGCTCTCAACGAACTGCTGGGGCTGGAGGGCCTTGGCTCCCGGCGGTATTTTCAGTGCCTGGCCAAGATGGTGCGCCACCGCTTCGGCTTCACCGGCCGGCAGCGCCATCCGGCCCCGGACCCGGTCAATGCCCTCCTCTCCCTGGGCTATACCCTGGTCTACAACGAACTCTCCTGGCTGCTGGACGGTCTCGGCTTTGATCCCTATCTGGGCTTTTACCACCAACCCCACTTCGGCCACGCCACCCTGGCCTCCGACCTCCTGGAGGAGTTCCGCGCCCCCCTGGTAGACCGCTTTACCCTCTATCTGGTGAATGATCGGCTCTTTCAGGCCGAGGACTTTTATCTCCATACCTCCGGTGGCATGTATCTGCGGGACGAGCCCCGGAAACGGTATTTCCTGGAATATGAAAGATTCCTCAACCGCCCTCTGGGCCGTGCGGCTGCCGGGGAGTCCTGGTCCTATCGCCGCCTGTTTCGCCAACAGGCCGAACGCCTGCGCCAGGCCGTGCTCTCCGGCAGTTCCTATGAACCGTATGCTTTTTCCTGGTAAAAAATTATGTGTATAATTAAGCTTCTCTTTGGACGATCTTCATGATATCATGCCAGCGAAAGGAGACTGAGATGAACGCCGCTGAGAAGATCGCCCGCCAAAGATTGAGTGTCCTGCAATTGGCCGAA
>CALGOE010000204.1 GCA_937958145.1 uncultured Desulfobacca sp. | reverse complement strand
ACCAGGGGAAGAAAGCCGGGTTGGCGGGGCTTCGGGTCTGGGGGTTTCCATCAGGGGGCCTGATAGTTCAAAATATTGTACCTTGTGTTCAGAAAAATGAACATAAATACCAGGGGGGCTTCGCGGGTACGAATCGCGCCTTTGGAACGGAATGGAGGCAAATCTTGGAATTTGCTTGCTTTCAAAGTCCTGGGGGCGTTTAGGCAAAGAACTTGCATACGGTCTTTGACATAACCTCCCGCACTTCCGTTCTCCCCCGCTGCGGAGGAGAAGAAATTATAGCGATGACAGCAGGCGATCATCCCCCGCCCTTGGCCGGACGCACAGTTCCGGGGGTGGCAGGAGGGTTTTGAGCTTGGGGCGGCAGTGGGTCCGGAGGGGCTTCCAGCCTTTGTCCTTGGTTCTGCCGCCGGTTTGTTGTACTAGAATAAAAAGGAGGGGCGGCATGAGTAGAAACCGGGAAGGTGGCCGAGAATCGGCAGGCGGCGGAGGCGGGGTTGTATAAGTTTTTGGGTCTGCACACCTCAAAATGGTCCCTGCTCCTGGTGGCCGGGGATGTGGGGGTGTTCGGGCTCAGCAGCCTGCTGGTCCTGGCCCTGACCGGTCCGGCTTTGGGGTCGGTGCCGGCGGTGGGGGCGGCCTATCTGCCCGGTCTGGTGTTGTTTCTGGGGGGCAATCTGCTGGTCCTGTATGTGGCCGATCTCTATGACCAGTATCAGGATTATCGTTCGGCCCAGAACCTCAGCCGGTTGATCTTTGCGGTCTGGGTGGCCACTCTTGTGGGGGTCTGGTGCTGCGGCCCGCCCAGCCGCTGGCATCTGCCCCGGGGCTTTATGGAGTGGCAGGCTTTGGGCTTTGCCGTTGGCCTGGCCGGCTGGCGGTTTGCCTTTTCGGGGTTGGCCCTGCCGGTGCGGCTGCGCCGGCGGCTGGCCATCATCGGTGCCGGCGAGGCCGGGCGGCATCTGCTGCAGATGCTGCGGGCCCGGCCCAACAGCGGTCTGGAGGTGGTGGGTTTTGTGGATGACGATCCTGGCAAGGCCGGGGCCAAGATCGACGGCCTGCCGGTTTTGGGGGACACCACGGCGTTGTCGGCCCTGGCCAAGGACCATCGTCTGGATTTCCTGGTATTGGCCATCACCCGCCTGACCGATCCGGTGTTATTGAACCGCCTGTCCAAGCTGGCCTTCAACTCGGTGCAGCTCCTGGATCTGCCCAGCGTTTATGAGTATGTGGCCGGCAAGCTGCCCATGGATTATATTTCGGAAAACTGGCTTCTCATCCACAGCATGATGAAAAACAAGACGTATTACCGGCATGTGAAGCGAGTTCTGGACGTGGCCCTGGCGGTGGCGGTGCTGGCCGTGATCTGGCCGCTGATGGGCCTCATTGCCCTAACCATCCGCTTGGACAGCCCCGGGCCGGCGTTGTTCCGGCAGGAGCGGTTGGGGCAGGACGGCCGGGAATTTGTCATGTTCAAATTTCGGAGCATGGTGCAGGATGCGGAACGCCATGGGCCCCAGTTTGCTACAGCCCGGGATGAGCGCATTACCCGGGTCGGCCGGGTGTTGCGCCGGCTCCGTTTGGACGAACTGCCGCAGTTGTTCAACATCCTGAAAGGGGAGATGAGTTTTGTCGGTCCCCGGCCGGAGCGCCGTCATTTCATTGAGCAGTTTCAGGAGATGGTGCCCGAGTACCGGCCGGGCCGGCGGCAGGGGGATCCGCCCGGCCTGCAGGTGATCTGCGGCTATCGGGAGCGACTGCCGTATTACAGTTACCGTCTGGTGGTGAAGCCGGGAATCACGGGTTGGGGGCAGGTGATGTACGGCTACGCCGGCACCCTGGAAGAGACCAAGGAAAAACTGAAATATGATCTGTATTACATAAAAAATATGGGCTTTTTTTTGGATTTGACCATCTTACTGAAAACCATTAGAATTATTCTTCTGGGATGGGGAAAATAGCGCCCGTAGTGTGGGTTCAGGGACAACCATGTCGATAAGAAAAATAGATGCTGAGGAAGCAGTGCTGCGCGGTGGTTATGAGCGATAAGCAGACACAGAGGTTTGGACGTCTGGGTCAGTGGCTCCTGGCGGGGGCGGTGTTTTTGCTCATGGTGTGGTTTTTCCGCCGGAGCTTAAGCAAAATGCTCGTCATCTTGGCCGACGACGACAATTATTCCTTTGCGCCGCTGATCCCGGTGGTGATCGGGTATATTATCTACCGGAAATGGCCGGAGCTGCGGGCTTTAGACGGGCGGCCGTCCTGGTGGGGTCTGGTCCTGATGGCGGTGGGGGTGGTGGTGGCCATGGTGGGCGAGATGGTGGATATTTTTTATATCCCGCCCCTGGCATTCCTGATTATGTTGACGGGCTTGCTATGGCTGCTGGGGGGGCTGGATTTCTTGCGGTTGATCAGCTTCCCGCTGTTTCTGTTATTTATCCTGATTCCGCTGCCCACCATGGTGCTGCAGGATGTGTCGCTGCGGTTGCAGCTCATCTCCTCCCGTCTGGCGGCCACAATGCTTAACGCCATGGGCTATGTGGTGCATGTTCGAGGGAACGTCCTGGACCTGGGGGAGCGGCAGCTGCAGGTGGTGGATGCCTGCAGCGGCCTGGGCTATCTTTTTAACGGGCTGATTTTAGGGATTATTTTCTGTTATTTCTTTCAACGCACCTGGTGGAAGGCCCTGCTGCTGTTGCTGGCGGTGATTCCGGCGGCGGTGGTGGCCAATGCCAGCCGGGTGGCCAGCATCGCCATTTTCCCGTATCTGGCCGAGGGCTTCTGGCACATGGCCTTTGGCCTTTCCATCTTTATCGTCGGGTTTGATTATCTGCGGGGGGTGAACTGGCTGTTGAACCGTTGGCAGCCGCCGGTCCCGGTCGGGCCGCGGGCGCCGGTGGCGCCGCCGGCAGCGCCGGCCGGTCCTCGGCCGTCCTGGTGGCCGCAGTTGCTCGGGGCCTTCCTGCTGGTGGTCTTGATGCAGCCGGTCCTGCAGCGGCTGGCGGTGGCCCAACCGGTGCCGCTGCTGCAGAGCTTTGACCATTTCCCCCTGCAGCTAGGGGATTGGCAGGGGCGGCGGAGTTATGTGGACGAGGCTATTTTCCGGCGTTTGGGCCGGCCGGAGTATGTGGAGGCGGTCTACGCCAAACCGGGGGAGGGGGAGTTATCCCTCTGGCTGGCCTATTACGGCAGTCAGAAGAAGCTCCAGGGCGGAGGGTATCATTCCCCGCAGTATTGCCTGCCCGGGGCCGGCTGGAAGATCACCCACCAAGAGGTTATAGAGGTAGTGCCCGGCAAGTGGGTGAATTATCTGGTGATCGAGCAGGCCGGGGCGCAACAGGTGGTGTTTTACTGGTTCATCAAATCCGGCCGGTGGTTGGCCAGCGAATATGAACTGCGGCTGTATATGGGGTTGGACGGCCTGCTGCAGCGGCGCAATGACGGCGCGTTGGTGCGGCTCATGATCCCGGTGCAGAAAGATCCGGCTGCGGCCCGGCGCCAGTTAGAGGAGTTTTTCCAGAAGTTGACCGAGGTTTTGCCGCGGTTTCTGCCGGGTTAAAATCGAGCGGCCCCGGAGCCGGTCTTGCCTCGGGACAGGACGTGATGTAACATAGAGACATTAAAAAGCAGGCAATATTTATGGATTCCCCGCTAACCTTATTTCTTGACGCCTGGCGCTACCGCAAGTGGTATTTCATCATCCTGGCCCTGGTCATTGGGGTGGGCACGGCGGTGTATGCCTGGCGGTTGCCACCGGTCTATCAATCCAGGGCCACGGTTCTGATTGAGGAGCAGCAGATTCCGCCGGAGTTTGTCCGATCCACGGTCACCGGCGCCGCGGAACAGCATATCCAATTGATCACGCAGCAGATCCTGTCACGATCAAAATTATTGGAAACCATCGAGAAGTTTGACCTCTATCCGGACATCAGAGGCAAGGCCAGCAAAGAATCCCTGGTCGAGATGATGCGCAAAAGTATCAAGATTGAGACCATCAGCGCCCAAGTCAAAGACAAGCGCCGGAGTGAAGGGGTGACCATCGCCTTCAGTATCTCGTTTGAGGGCCGGGATCCGCGGACGGTCTACAAGGTGGCCGGGTCTTTAACCTCGGTCTTTTTGGAGCAGAATTTAAAATATCGGGAAGAACAGGTACAGACCACCACCCGCTTTCTGGAGGCTGAACTGGGCCAATTGCGGAACCGGCTGTCGGAACTGGGTTTCCAGATCGCGGCCTATAAGGAGAAACACGAAGGCACCCTGCCGGAGTATCACCAGTTTAATTTCAGTCAGATGCAAAGCCTGGAAAACGAGCTGAAGCAATTGGAAATTGCCGAACGGTCGGCGGAGAACCAGAAGATCTATCTGGAGAGTCTGCTGAGCACGACCGGGGCCGCCCGGGAAGGGGATAAAGACAAGGGGCTCAGCGCCAGCCCGACCATGCGCCTGCAGCAGGTCAAGGAGCAATTATTGGCGCTTAAGGCCAGATATGCTGAGGAACATCCGGATATCCAGAGGTTAAAGCGGGAAAAGGAGTTTCTGGAAAAGGCCCTGAAGGATCCGGCGGCCAGCAGCGGCAAACAACAGAGGCTGGTGCAGCTCCGGGCTAAATTATTGCAGTTGCAGAGTCAATATGGCGACGCCCATCCCGAGGTACGCCAGCTCAAGGCCGAGATTGACCGGCTGCAGGGAGAGGCGGGGACGCCGGAGCAATATGACCTGGATCTGGCCAACCCGGCCCAATTGAATCTGTTAACCCAGATTCAAGCCATTACCAATCAGCTCAGCACCCTCCGGCAACAACGGCAAACCGTCAAGGAGAAGCTGGCGCTGGTCCGCAGCCGTCTGGAGCAGATCCCCAAGGTGGAGCAGGAGTATCTGGCCCTGCAGCGGGATTACCAGAATACTCAGGCCAAATATCAGGAAGTCAATAATAAATTGATGGAAGCTAAAATCTCCGAGGGTATGGAAGAGCACCAGAAAGGGCAGCGCTTCACCCTCATCGACCCGGCTTCCTACCCGGAAGAACCGATCCGCCCCAAACGAAGCATGATCATATTAAGCGGGGTGATCGTCGGCCTGATGGCCGGCGTAGGCGTCATGCTGGGTCTGGAGCTGATGGACCCCTCGGTGAAAACTGTCGAGGAATTGGCCACCATCACCGGCATGCCACCTTTAGGGCTGATCGGTATGATTGAATCCACCCAGGACCTGGCCGCCAAGAAACGTCGGCGTCTGATCGTGGCTGCGGCCGGGGGGGTGGTGGTGATCGTGGGGATCCTCCTCGTCCATTTCTTGTATCGGGATGTTTCCCTACTCCTCGATGAAATGTGGCGTCGGACCCGAAAACTGATCTAACCTTACACGAAGGAAAGAGCTCTATCGTGGGATTTATCGAAAAGGCGATCAAAAAAGCTGCGGCTGAGCGGCAGAGTCTTGAGCGACAGAAAAAGCCGGAGATGGTGGCCGACAGTGCACCTGCAGGCGGGCTCTACCGGCCGCCCCAGGATATCAGTTATACGACGACGCGCGTCGTGCCGGTGGATATAGCCACGTTGCAACACAACCGCATCCTGGCGGGCGGCGCCAATCCCCTTATAGCTGAGAGCTACCGGCATCTGCGGACCCAGATCCTGCAGAGAACCGTGGCCGAACACCGCAATGTCCTGATGATCACCAGCGCGCTGCCCAACGAAGGCAAGAGTCTGACGTCCATCAATCTGGCCATCAGCCTGTCCCAGGAGCTCTCCCAAACGGTCCTGTTGGTGGATGCCGACCTGCGGGCCCCGGCCCTGAGCAAATATTTCGGGTTGTCAGAGGAAGCGGGCCTGATGGATTATCTGGAGGGCAACAGGTCTATTCCCGAACTCCTGGTGCACCCGCAAGGTCTGGATCGGCTGGTGCTGCTGCCGGCTGGCAAAGCCAGCGAATGGGCCACGGAGCTTATCCGCTCGCCCCGGATGATGGGGTTGGTGCCAGAATTGAAACACTACTACCCTGACCGCTACGTCTTGTTCGACCTGCCGCCCATGTTGTCCTATGCCGATGCCCTGGCCTTTGCCCCCATGGTGGACGGTATTATTGTGGTCGTCGAAGCCCGGCGCACCCCCCGGGAAGACCTGGCCAAATGCAAGGAATTGCTTGCCCCCCATCCTGTTCTCGGGTATGTTTTTAACAAGGCCGAGCATGTCTCCACCAAGCGGTATTACCAGCGGTATTATCACCGTTATGGCAATAACGGCAAAAGCCAGAATAGCTCTTTCTGGTCATTTTTCAAGAAGTTGAGGAAGTAAATGGCGCCAGTCGAAGAGAGTGCTCTTCCGCCCACCGAGTTGCCGGTAACCATCATCCAGCCGGCCAAGGGCCTGATTTCGATCAATTTTAAGGAATTCTGGGAATACCGCGAACTCCTTTATTTCCTCATCTGGCGGGACGTCAAAGTCCGCTACAAACAGACCACCCTGGGCGCGGCCTGGGCCATCATCCAGCCTTTCATGACCATGGTGGTTTTTACCATCTTTTTTGGCAAGCTGGGCAAGATTCCCTCGGATGGCATTCCCTACCCCATCTTTGCCTACTGTGCCCTGCTCCCCTGGCAGTTGTTTGCCAAAGCCCTGGGGGACTCCAGCAACAGTCTGGTGGCCAACCAGAACCTGATAACCAAAGTGTATTTCCCCCGTCTGATCATCCCTGCCACGGCCGTTTTATCCGGTCTGGTGGATTTTGCCATTGCCTTTGTGGTGCTGCTGGGCATGATGGTATACTATGGGATTTTTCCTGACCTACGAGTTTTAACGTTGCCGGCCTTTATAGTAATGGCCATCGCTACGGCCCTGGCCGTGGGCCTGTGGTTATCAGCCCTGAACGTCAAGTACCGGGACGTGCGGCACACTACTCCCTTCCTGGTGCAATTATGGCTTTTTGCCTCCCCCATCGCCTACCCCAGCAGCCTGGTGCCGGAACCATGGCGTGTCTTCCTGGGCCTCAATCCCATGGCCGGCGTGGTGGAGGGCTTCCGCTGGGCCCTGCTGGGTAAAGACGTCGACCTAGGGCCCATGATGATCGTCTCCTGGATTATGGTGGCCTTGCTGCTGATCACCGGCCTGATCTACTTCCGGCGCATGGAAAAGACGTTTGCGGATGTGGTGTAAATGAGAAAGAAAATCGCCGAAAAGAAAAATGTTCTGACTGCCAAACGATCCAGATTCATAATATATATTATCTTGGCGTTCTTGATTTTTTCATATTCTGCTTTCAATGTGATTTTATCTACCCAACGGCCTTATCGTATTTATAAGGTTTTTTCTGATTATTATGTTGAACAGAATGATTATAAAATTGGCGTTTACAATACTAATAATGTATTGCATTCCAATGAAAATATTAAGGCAGTTATCACTGCAAACAATGTTAAAGATATCAAGGCTGCCTTTGTGGCCGATCCTTTTTTGGTCAAAAATAATGATGAATATTATATATTTTTCGAGGTCTATAATCTAAAAACCAAAAAGGGAGATTTGGCAGTAGCAAAAAGCTCCGATGGCCAGAGTTGGGAGTATGTCTCTGTAGTCCTGTCGGAGCCTTTTCATCTGTCATATCCTCAGGTTTTTCAATATCAAGATGAATATTACATGATCCCGGAGACCTGGCAGGCCAACGGTATCCGTCTCTACAAGGCAGTTGATTTTCCCCGGAAATGGCAATACATCAAGACTCTGGTTGAAGGAAAATTTGTTGATGCCTCCGTAATTCATCATGAGGGGAAATGGTGGCTTTTTGCTACGGACAAGACTTTCGGGAAAAATGATAATTTAAGTATATTCCATGCTGATGAGCTTATGGGCAAGTGGTCACCGCATAAAAAAAATCCAGTAATCTCCGGCAATCCTCACCATGCTCGCTGTGCCGGCAGGATAATACGAGTTGACGATACCATTATCCGTTTCGCCCAGGATGATGAGCCTGAATACGGCAAGCAGATATATGCATTCAACATAACCAAGTTATCTTCAGAAGAGTTTGAAGAACATCTCCTTGGTGAAGGACCTCTGTTTCCTCCGGCGACGCAGGGCTGGAATTCTGGAGGCATGCATCATATTTCGCCATTAAACGTCGGAGACAATCGGTGGCTGGTGGCCGTGGATGGCTGGAAAAAACGGGTGAGAACCCCAACCAATGCTTTCATCGGTCTCATGACGTTTCCCTTATTATACTAAATTATACTAATTGGTTGCATACATCAATTGAGAATAATGAGCAACTTCGCCATCCGTTTGGAAAATTTAGGCAAACAGTATAAGATCGGCGCCCGGCAGGTCATAATAAAATCTTATTAAATTCTTTGTGGAATACCAATATTTGAAAAATATTTATGAAGATAGTTTAATTTTCAAACATTGATATATGTGTGTTTCAATCATAATTCCGGCCTATAATTCAGAAAAATATTTAGCTTGGACTCTGAAAAGTGTCTTGGCCCAGACTGTGCCAGACTGGGAAGCGATTATTGTCAACGATGGCTCTACTGACAGTACTGCGGAAATAGCCGAAAATTTCTCTCGCCTGGATAGACGTTTTCGGGTTGTGCATCAAAGGAACGGCGGTATCGCCAGGGCTCGCAATCGAGGGTTACTTGAGGCCAAGCCAAATTATAAATACTGCATGCTCCTTGATCACGATGACGTCTATGAACCGGATGCCCTGGAATTACTCTTGACGGCGCTGGAAGGAGATAAAGAGGCAGTGGCGGCTCACGGTATGGCGCAAATTATCGACAATGCTGGGATACCTCAGATCATAGATGGTAAACCGTTAGCATGGCCGATACGAAGGCGCGGCATTCATGGAAAACTTTTGAAAATTTGGCCGGTTTCTGCCCCTACCACCTTTGCCGTTTTGGCTTTTAAGGATATTATTCCGGCCAACAGTATCATGATGCGGCGAGAAAAAATGGAGCAGATCGGCGGTTTCGATTCCAATGCTGTTCCTTGTGATGATTGGGACATGTGGCTGCGCCTGAGCCGTCTGGGACATATAGCCTTTGTAAACAGAATAATATATTCGTGGAGAAGGCACGATTGCAATACTTCGCGCCACAGTAAATTAATGTTGGAGAAAGAATATTACATCAGAAAGAAATTTTACTTATCGAAAAACCTTGATGACCGAGAAAAGAATACCATAATGCTGGGTTATCGATATATGGAGCTGTATCGGGCCCGGGTTGGCTTCTCAAAAGCAAGGCGCAGTTTATTAGTGGGTGAGTGGAGGAAAGCATTATGGCAAATAAAAGAAGTAATACATCATATCGGACTATCTTTTAAGGGAATTAAATAATATTCAATGCCAGTATTATATTTACTATACAATAGAATAAATATGTAATATCAATATATTATATTGCAATCGGTATAATACATGAGCAACTTCGCCATCCGTTTGGAAAATTTAGGCAAACAGTATAAGATCGGCGCCCGGCAGGAACGCTATTATACCCTTAGGGACAGTATTGCCCAGGGTTTTGGCCGCCTGTTCCGCCGCCACCCCCAGGATAATCAGCCGGAAGATCACATCTGGGCCCTGAAAGACGTCTCTTTGGAGATCAAGCACGGCGAGGTTGTGGGCATCATCGGCCGCAACGGCGCCGGCAAGACCACCCTGCTGAAGATCCTCTCCCGCATCACCGAACCCACCACCGGGCGGGCCGAAATCCACGGCCGGATCGGCTCCCTCCTGGAAGTGGGCACCGGCTTCCATCCCGAACTCACCGGCCGGGAGAACATCTACCTCAACGCCGCCATTCTCGGCATGAAAAGGGCGGAGATCGACCGCAAATTCGATGAGATCGTCGCCTTCGCCGAAGTGGAAAAGTTTTTGGACACGCCGGTGAAGCGCTACTCTTCCGGCATGTACGTCCGTCTGGCCTTTGCCGTTGCCGCCCACCTGGACCCGGAAATTTTGCTCGTGGACGAAGTCCTGGCCGTGGGCGACGCCGCCTTCCAGAAAAAATGCCTGGGCAAGATGAGCGACGTCGCCCAGGAAGGCCGCACGGTTTTGTTCGTGAGTCATAATATGGGCGCGGTGCGGGATTTATGCAGTATAGTTAATTTTTTTGATCAAGGTGCATTATTAAAAACTGGTTATCCTACAGATATTATTTCATATTATTTGAATTTTAATGAGCTTGGACAGTCTCAGTCATTAATATCCGTTGATGAAAAAGATTTTAAGCTATTAGATATAATTATTAATCAAGATGGAACAAATAATAATATTTTAAGTACTCAGCGACCCTTTAAAATCTATATTTTATATAAATTAAAGAATAGGATAAACAATTTATTATTAGGATTTGATATATACTCCAATGATGGCCAACACATATTTAGAACTTATGATTTAGAAGCAATTGGCCTTGCAGACCGAGATCCGGGCGTATATGTATCAGAATGTTCTTTTCCAGCAAATATTTTTCAAAATACATCATATTTTGCCGAACTCATTGTCGGTGTTCACCGGGCAAGATGGATAAGTAAAAAACAGTTGCGTTTAAAACTCACATTTGAGGGGCCGAGATCAACAGATGTAGATTATTTGGGAATGATAAAGCCGATTGCGGTATGGTCAGTTAAGAAGAAAGATGGGTGTATTACTAACCTTCTTTTTGGACGTTTTCCAGGAACAAATTTATAGTGTCAACGGGCCGACGGCCCATATTGCGATAGCCTTGGTGCGGCCTCTCATAGTTGTAATAGTGCAGCCAATGATCGAAATCCTCTTGAAGGGCCTCTACTGACTCATAAAGTTTGGTACGGAAGGCCTCCCGGAGGAACTCGTCCAGCACGGTGCGGCGAAAACGTTCCACCAAGCCGTTGGTCTGAGGTTGGCGGACTTTAG
>CALGOE010000203.1 GCA_937958145.1 uncultured Desulfobacca sp. | reverse complement strand
TATCCAAGCCGCCCTGTATGCGCTCATGCTGCGGGAAGTCGTGCATGCGGCGCAACTGCTCCTGCCGGTCAATACCGAGGAGGCTGGCATCTGGCTGAACGAGCAACCGGAGCCGGAATGGTCCGACCTGCGCCCCAGTATTGCCATGCTAGAACGCTTCCTCTGGGACCAATTACCGGATATCCTCACCCGGCCAGTTGCGGAACTGCACTGGCATCTGTTCTACCGCTGTGAATGGTGTGATTTTTACGAGGCCTGTTGGCAGGAAGCGGAACAGCTCAATTCTTTCTCCTTGCTGCCGTATCTTACGCCGGGCGGCAAGAAGTTTCTCTGCGAGTCAGGCGCGGCCACCGGTCAAACTCTGGTCAGCCTGGCTGACCTGGCAGATTATTTACACCAACCAGGGATTGACAAGACGCTGGATTGTTGCGGTTCTTTGCGGGCGAAAGGCGACCGGCTGCGCAAGATGGTCCAGGCCCTGCTGCAGGATACCGTGATCACTCATGGCGGGTCCTCCCTCGCCCTGCCGGTCTTTGAACACGTGGCGTTATTTCTGACTTTGCAGGAGGACCCGGTTACCGGCAAGATTTACGCAGCTGGTTTCCGGCGCTTGAAAGGCAAGGACGTATATGGCACCGGCGTACGGGAAGAAATCATTCTGGCGGCTCGTCCAGACGATGACCGTGCCGTGCGGCGCCAATTCCTCCAGGCGTTATATGACGAACTAGAGGTTCTCCATGGCTATAATGAGGACCGGGAATGGCGGGAACAGAAATCCCTGCAGACCTATGTCTATGACAGTTACGAACTGACCCTGTTTAATCGCCTGCTGCGGGAGGCCTTGGAAGACCCGGAACTGGCCGAAATGGCTTTGCATCTCATGTTCTATTTCCAGGACACGACGCTGGCTGAGGCTGAAGAGCATCCGGAGGCCGAGATTCCCTATCCGGTGGTGGTCCTCACCAGCGTGCTGCAGCAACTGCTGGCCTTGCCGGTGCCGGTGTTCTTCCGCCTGCCCGAGGTCTGTGCCACGCTTGCTGCTCCCGATGCCTTTACGATCAAGCCCAACGACCTTTTTTGGTTCAAACTTAGTAACACGTTAAAAAGCGATGCCATCTTCCTGGCCTGGGACAAGGGCCGCCAGGACGCCTTGACTTGGATTCACGATGAACTGCTCCGGCGGCTGCGAGCGACCGCCGCGGTGCTGGACGGGCTGCGGCACCAGGTAAAGGATAAACTGTTCGCCTGGCCACCGAAGTTTCTCTTCCCCGACACCTGGGATTTCAAGCATCCGGAGTTATCCCGTCTCGCCTTCATCACCCGCTACGAGTCCTTCATGGGCGCCTTACAAACCCGCCAGTCCCGCAGCCTGCCCTGGTCGGAAAGGACAATGGCAGGGATCAGCATCCCACTGCGGTATGAGGGAGACAACCGCTGGCAGGTCCTCTCCGAGTTAGATGCCAGTGTCCTGGAAAAGAGCGGTGACTTCTTCTCGTTTATCCTCGTGCCTGAGGGGGAAGCCGGGGAACGGGCTCAGATGGGCTACAATGATTATGTGAACCGCAGCAGATTATGGGCTCCTTACCAGGGCCTGGTCCGTCTGGCCAGGCTTTCCCGGGACCCAGCAATTGACCCGCACACCGGACATATTACGACGCTTTTCCTGGAGATGAGAAAGAATAAGGAACAGCCGCATTTTCAGGCCGGGGAGCGAGCCGTCTTGCACCCGCGCTATACAGATTTCACTTCCGACCGCATCATTAATCGTCTTGGGGCTCTAGACGTTTCCACCCGGCCCGACTTCATCAGAGTGCTGGGCGACCCCCGCCGGTTTGCCCAGGCCCGCTCGTGGTTCCAGGATATCTCTTCCCGGGCCTTACGGGTGGCCGAAAAAACTGCCGGTTTCACCCCGTCGCAAATGGCCGCCTTCCGGCAGCTCCTGAGCAGCCGCCTCACCCTGGTCTGGGGGCCCCCCGGCACCGGCAAAACCCACTTTCTCGCCAAGGCGATCCTGTCCCTGGCCAAGGTGATGCAGGCCCAGGGCCGGGACCTGAAAGTCGCCATCGCCGCTTTTACCCATGCCGCCATAGAGAACATCCTGGCAGAGGTACAGGAGCAGGTAGCACTCTTCGGGCTGGCAAAAGATCTGTCGCTCTATAAACTCAAATATGTTTCCACGCCCCGGGGCCAAGGCCTGAAAGTGTTAGAGGAGAGAGCCCTACCCGACGCCATGCAGGAAGAGCTCCTGGTCGTCGGCGGGACCGTCTACAGCTTTGCCAAGGCCGAGGCCGACGGCCTGTTCCCCCTGCTCATCATTGATGAGGCCTCGCAGATGAAGATCGGCGAATTTGCCCTGGCCCTCTCTCCCTTAGCTTCCAGAGGCCACATTGTCCTGGCGGGCGATGACTTGCAGCTGCCCCCCATCATCAACGGCCTCTATCCAGAGCCTACCGATGGTTTGCCCGGCCTCCATGAATCCATTTTCGCCTACTTACGCGCCCGGGACGATGAGCAACAGCCGTATACGCAGAAGCTCCGGGAGAACTGGCGGATGAACGCCACCCTGTCCCGCTTCCCGGCCGAGACTCTCTATGGCCTGGACTACCAGCCGGCCACTCCCCAGATCGGCCGGCAGCGTCTTGCCTTGCAGCAGTTCCCGGCCGCGGATCAGCTCATCGGCTGGCTCCTGGATCCGGCCTACCCCCTGGCGGTAGTCATCCTGGAAGACATCCAGGCGGCCCTGGAAAATATCTATGAAGCCGAGCTGGTGGCTGAATTGGCCCTTTATCTCCGCAACCACCTGTGCCAGCCGGGCACCAACCGGGTCTACCCGGACAACGACGAAGGCGACCGGCGCTTCTGGCGCCAGGGGGTGTTCATCGTCAGTCCGCACCATGCGCAAATCCGCGCCATCAAGAACGAATTGGCCAAAAGGCGCCGCTGGCACAGCCCGGCCTTCGTAGATACCGTAGACAAAATGCAAGGGCAACAAACCCAATGCGTCATCGTCAGCTACGGAGTGAGCGATGTGGAAACCGCCCTGGCCGAAGCCGAATTCATCTACAGCCTGAACCGCCTGAACGTCTCCGTCAGCCGGGCCCGGGCCAAGTGCCTTGTCTGCCTGCCCCGCCCCCTCCTGGCTCCCTCCTTCGCCGTCCTGGAACAGGAGAAGGCGCTCCAGGGGCTGGGGCACATGAACGCCCTCATCGAATTCTGCCGCACCCACGGCGAGACCAAGCAGTTCACCAAAGATAGCCACCATGCCCAAGAACAGGTTAAACTTACGGCATACCGGGCGTGCTGCGGGTGATAGGCAAGATAAAGATGGGGAGAACGGAACCTGCTCACCGGGACCTTTGTGATTACCCCAACCGCCTGGCACATCGAAATCAAGTCATTGGCACGGCGCTGATCGAGGAAGCCTGCCAACGAGCCAAAACCTTCAGCCATTAAGCGGCCATTCTGGTATGCTATTCCGGACGCCCTCAATAACTTCTCCGACATGATTGGTTATCAGAAATGTATGGTTACCCCCAAAGTCAAGACAAAAAAATTCCAAAACTAAGCTTTTTCCAACTTTTTAATGTGCTTTTGTGATATCGCCAATTGTTCTGCAATCATAACAAGTTAGCCCCAGAATAAATTTCTGCCGGGGTCGAGTAA
>CALGOE010000202.1 GCA_937958145.1 uncultured Desulfobacca sp. | reverse complement strand
CGGGATTTTTTACAGATTCTTTCCCGGCGCTTTCCCAATGTGGAGGTGCTCATCTATCCGGTGCGGGTGCAGGGCCAGGGTGCGGCCGCAGAGATCGCCGCGGCCATCCACGAGCTCAATGCCTGGCCGGAGGTGGATGTGATTATCCTGACCCGGGGGGGCGGTTCTCTTGAGGACCTTTGGGCCTTTAATGAAGAGGTCGTGGCCCGGGCCATCTTTGCCTCGCGGGTGCCGGTGATCTCGGCGGTGGGACACGAAATTGACGTCACCATTGCTGATTTTGTGGCCGATCTGCGCGCCCCCACCCCGTCGGCGGCGGCCGAACTGGTGGTCCGGCGGCAGGAAGAGCTGCGCCAGCAACTGCAGCGGCTGGCGCTGGGTATGTACCGGCGTTTTCTGGCCCTCCGCCGGCAGAGTCAAGAGCGCCTGCGGCTGTTGGCGGCCCGGCTGGGTGATCCCCGCCGCCGCTTGGCTGATTTGCGGTTGCGGCTGGACGACCGGCTGGAGCACTTGCTGCGGCTGTGGCAGACCCGGCGCCGGGAAGCGGGCGTCCGGGTGAAGCTGGCCGCAGCCCGCTTGCATCTTGTCAGCATCCGGCGCCAGAGTGAGCAGCAGCGGCTTGTGCTGGCCCGGCAAGCCCACACCCTGGCGCGCCTGTGGGCCTGGCGACTGCAGGAATGGCGGCGGCAGGTATCTCATGCCCAGGCCCGGCTGGAGCATCTCAACCCCCGCGCCATCCTGGCCCGGGGGTATGCCATTGCCGCCTCGGTGCCGGCAGGGGTAATCCTGCGGGATGCCCGCCAGGTCCCGGCGGGCAGTGATATTCTCGTCTATTTGCATCAGGGAGCCCTGGAATGTCAGGTTACCCGGCCGCGGCCGGGGATGACGTATGCCCCCAAAGATCATGACTGAGCCCAGTTTCGAAGAAAATCTGCAAAAATTAGAAGCAATACTCCAGGAATTGGAGCACGGCAACCTGCCTCTGGAAGCCGCCTTGGCCAAGTTCGAGGCCGGCATGGAGCTCATCCGTCGCTGCAACGCCCAGTTGGACGCGGTGGATCGGCGGGTGGCAATCCTGCTCCGGGATGCCGACGGCAAGCTGACTCCCCAACCCTTCGAGGCCGCGGGAGACGGCAACGACGGCCAAGGCTGAGAAGCCGGGGCAGCAAGGAGATGCCATGGATTTGAAAGCCTACCTGGCAGAGCGCAAGGCTGTGGTGGATCAGGAACTGGCGCGGGTCCTGCCCCCCGGGTCCGGTCCCGGCGCCAGGGTGGTGGAGGCGATGCGCTACAGCCTGTTGGGGGGCGGCAAACGCCTTCGCCCCATCCTCTGTCTGGCTGCAGCCGAAGCCGTGGGCGGGGCGAGCCAGCAGGTCATGCCGGTGGCCTGTGCCCTGGAAATGATCCATACGTATTCCCTTATCCACGACGATCTGCCGGCCATGGACGATGACGATCTGCGCCGGGGCCGTCCTACCTGTCACAAACAATTCGATGAAGCCACCGCCATCCTGGCCGGCGACGGCCTTCTGACGGCTGCGTTCCTGGTTTTGGCAGCGGGGGCGAGGCAACAGCCGACCAAGGCCGTTCTCTATGCGGAAGTAATCCACCTCATCGCCCAGGCGGCCGGGCATGAAGGCATGGTTGGCGGCCAGATGGCCGATCTGTTGGCCGAGGGGCAACCCAGCTCCCTGGAGCAGGTAGAGGCCATCCATCGCCTGAAAACCGGCGCCTTGCTTACCGCCTCGGTCCGGTCCGGAGCGTTGCTGGGCGGCGGTGGTCCGGACCAGGTCGCCGCCTTGACCCGCTTTGGCGAAAAATTCGGCTTAATTTTTCAGATAACCGATGACTTATTGGATGTGGAAGGCGATACTGCTGAAATGGGCAAAGCCACCGGCATGGATGCAGTCCGACAGAAGGCCACCTATCCCGCCGTCCTGGGTGTGGCCGGCGCCAAAGCCCAGGCCCAAAGCCTGGTGGCCGCCGCCCTGGCCGATCTGCAAACCTTTGGCGCTGCCGCCGATCCTCTGCGGGAGTTGGTCCAGTATTTATTGGTGAGACGAAAATAATTTCAGGAGTCAGCCTCGTGAAGCAAAATTCTCAGGCTTTATCGTTGGCGCCGGTTGCGGCGCCCGCCAGAAGACGGCTGTTGGACACCATTAACAGTCCTGCTGATCTGAAAAAAATAGCCGTTGAGCAACTGCCCCAGCTGGCTCAGGAGATCAGAGAGCTCATTATCAGCACCGTGGCCTGTACCGGCGGGCATTTGGCCCCCAACCTGGGGGTGGTGGAACTGACCATTGCCCTCCATTATGTCTTTGATTCTCCTCGTGATAAAATCGTCTGGGATGTGGGCCACCAGGCCTATACCCATAAAATTCTCACCGGCCGCAAAGACATCTTTCACACCCTGCGTCAATCCGGTGGTATCAGCGGCTTCCCGAAACGGACGGAAAGCCCCCACGATGCCTTTGATACGGGCCATAGCTCCACCTCCATATCGGCGGCTCTGGGCATGGCGGTGGGCAAGTGCCTGAAAAAAGAGCGGCGCCGGGTGATTGCGGTAATCGGCGACGGCTCCATGACCGCCGGCCTGGCCTTCGAAGGCCTCAATAACGCCGGCGACCTCAACAAAGACCTCATCGTCGTCCTCAATGACAATGAAATGTCTATTTCGCCCAACGTGGGCGCCCTGTCCTCGTTCCTGAGCCGCAAGTTAACCAAACGGGCCATGGTCTATGCCCGGCGGCAGTTTGAAAATTTCCTGAAAATGGTCCCCGGCATCGGGGATGAACTCATGGTCTGGGCCAAGAAGAGCGAGGAATCCTTTAAGAGCTTCTTGACCCCGGGCATGCTCTTTGAAGCCCTGAAATTCAACTACCTGGGTCCGGTGCAGGGCCATCGTTTTGACCATCTCCTGGAGACGTTCCAGAATGTCAAAAACCTCAACGGCCCGGTTCTGGTCCACGTCCTGACCACCAAGGGGAAAGGCTATCAGCCGGCGGAATGCAATCCCACCTGCTTCCATGGCCTGGGGTGCTTTGATCTGGAAACCGGTGAGCCGAAAAAATCGGTCAGCGATCTGCCCTCTTACACTGCTATCTTCGGTGACACCATGGTCAAACTGGGGCGGGAAGACCAACGCCTGGTGGCCATCACGGCGGCCATGCCCGACGGCACGGGGCTGGTGGATTTCCGCCTCCACTTTCCGGAGCGTTTTTTCGACGTTGGCATCTGTGAGCAGCATGCCGTTACCTTTGCCGCCGGTCTGGCCCTGGAAGGTCTGCGCCCGGTGGTGGCTGTCTACTCCACGTTCCTGCAGCGGGCCTATGACCAGGTGCTGCACGACGTCTGCCTGCAGAACCTGCCCGTAGTCTTTGCCCTGGACCGGAGCGGCATTGTCGGCGAAGACGGCGAGACCCATCAGGGCGTGTTCGACCTGTCTTACCTGCGGCATCTGCCCAACATGGTCATCATGGCCCCCAAAGACGAAGATGAATTGCGCCACATGTTGTTCACGGCGGTGAACCACAAAGGCCCCATTGCCCTGCGCTACCCCCGGGGCAGCGGCGTGGGAGTGCCTCTGTCCCCGGTGCTGCGAAACATCCCCATCGGCCAGGCCGAAATTATGACGGCAGGCCAGGACCTGCTTATCCTGGCGGTGGGGGCTGCGGTGTATCCGGCCCTGGAGGCCGCCCAGGAATTGGCCCGACAAGGTTTCCAGGCCGGCGTGGTCAACGCCCGGTTTATCAAACCGCTGGACCAGAATACCATCCTCTCCCAGGCCGTCAAATGCGGCCGGGTCCTGACGGTGGAAGAAAATGTCGCCGCCGGCGGTTTTGGCAGCGCCGTCCTGGAACTCCTGGCTGATCACGGCATCTACGGCATCCCGGTCAAGAGGTTGGGCGTGGGTGATGTCTTTGTGGAGCATGGCAGCCAAAAAATCCTGCGGCGCAAATACGGCCTGGATGCCCAAGGCATTCTGGAACAGGCCCTGACCCTCTTGGGTCAGGCCAATGGGAAGAAAAACGTGGTATTTGGCAGTTTTTAGGTCTTCTCCGCCTGTCCCTGGCACCGGGTCCTGGACCCGCGGCCAGGGACAACCGTTACGCCTTGTACTTTTCTTGCCGCTCAAACCTTCCTGGCACCCTCAGACCCGCGCTCCTATTCCTTTGGCGGCGTTTTCTGGCCCTGCGCCCGTTCCTCGTTGCCTCCGGCCGCGTTTAAATTGGTAAACTTAAGTTCAGAAAACTGAACAGAGCCAGGAACAGCTTGGCAAAAAACCGAGATATTTCGAGAAGCCAGAAGTTGGCATGAAATATGAAAGGGGGAAAGGGTAGAGCGAATGCCAAGCAGGGGCAAAGGCGAGGAGGCAAGGATGAAAGACCAAGAGGCTTTTTTTCAGACCGGCAGCGACCAGCCGCTGAGCGATGCTGACCGGCGGGCCCGGGTAGCGGCCATCAAAAGGGCCGTGGCCGCCGGCACCTATCGTTGTAACGACCGCGCTCTGGCCAACAGCCTGATCACCGATCTGCTCTGGGAGCAATGGCAACGGGAGCGGCTGGCCAAAGGCGTGGTGAATTAAACCGTGGCACCCACTTCCACCAGGGTTTGAAAATAAACCCGCCGGATGAGACCGGGTTTGGCCTTAATCAGCAAACCGACCTGCATACAGACATTAAAGAAGAGGGTGGGGGTGAAACTAACCGGCATGGCCTTGCGGCAGGAACTGAGCAGCTGCCCCAGATCCTGGTGGACTTCCCGGGCTTTTTGCCGGACGTTCTCCAAACCGGCCCAGATGGGCAGCAGGATGATGTCTGTCTTTTCCTGGAGGCGGGCGATTTCCAGCCGGAGCCGGTCAGCCTGATCCACATCGACGGGCGGGCTCTCCTCCGCTTCCAACCGCTCCAGCACGATCTCTACCCCCAATTTTTCCAGAAATTTCAAAAGAAATTCTTTCGGACCCGTTTCCCAGGCCGTCAGTCCCCAGATATCGTCGGGGATGCCCACCGTGCGGATGCGGCGTCGGGGCAACAACCGGCGCCCCTCTCTGACCACGCTAAAGAGCTGTTCTTTCAATTGCTGGAAATAGCCCTGTTTCACCTCCCGGAAGGAGCGGCGCAGATGCAGGCGGCCATGGGCCTTGAGTTTGGCAAAGAACCAGTCCCGGCGCCAGAGGCGGCGAAGCACCGACGGCCAGGTATAGAACCCTTTCATGGCCCGCAGGGTGCCGATCTGGAGTTCCAAAGGAGTCATATAGCGGGGCACAAAAACGGCGTGATGCCCGTCATAATATTGCCAATCCTGATGCAACAGCCGATTCTGGCTGGCCAGTTCATCGTAAATGGGGGTGCCCGGAATAGGCGTGAGGATCAGGTATTGCAGGGAATCCAGGTCGATGTCATGGGAGAAGGTGACCGTCTCCCGCATGACCTGGAGGGTGTCTTCTTCGGAGCCGAAAACAAACATGCCATGCACGGCGATGCCGAAGCGATGGAAGAGGGTCACCGCCTCCCGGATGTCCGCCACTGTCTGCCCCTTTTTAAAGGCTTTGAGGGTGGCCGGATTGATGGATTCCATGCCGATGAAGACCATGTAACAGCCGCTGCGGGCCATGAGTTCCAGCAGTTCCGGATCCTTGGCTGCTTCCACCCGCACCTGGGCGGACCACTCCACCTTGAGCCCTTCGGCAATCATGCGGCGCATGAGTTCTTTGCTGCGTTTCCGATCGGCGGTGAAATTGTCGTCACAGAAGAAGATATGCTTGGCCTGCTGGCCGTTTTGGCGGATTTCGGCCAGGACCCGGTCAACGGAGTTATACCTGAATTTACGACCGAACAGGAGGATCACCGAACAGAAGCGGCAACCGAAGGGGCAGCCGCGGGAAGTGGCAATGGAGACGACGCTCTGCTTCCCTGGATTCCAGCCATGAATAAGCCGGTAGTCAGGGATGGGGAGTGAGTCCAGATCCTGAAAAAACGGCCGCCAGGGATTGATCCGGATGCCGCCGTCCACGTGATAACAAAGGTTGCCGATGCCTTCCAGACTGGCACCGCTATTGAGGGCGGTGATCAGCTCCGGCAAGGCTTCGTCAGCTTCCCCGCAGATGACATAGTCGGCGTGGGCCAGGCTTTCCTCAGGCAGAAAACTGGGATGGGGTCCCCCCATGACGACGGGAAGCCCCTGTTGCCGGTAATAATCTCCCAGAAACAGGGCCCGGGGCATGGTTGGGGTGATGGAAGAGATGCAGACCAGGTCAGGGGAAAAATCCAGAGTGGCCAGATCGGGCTGGGCAATTTCCTCAACCACAACCTTGACGTTATACCCCTGATCCCGCAGGATTGTCCCCAAGAGCACGCAACCGAGGCGGGGTATGGCCACGCGGGAAAAAATGTGGGGACGGGGATTGCGAGGTTCGATAAATAAAATATTCTGAATCGGCCGGTTCATTGGTCTCCCTCCGCAACGAGGCAGTCCTAGAGACACACCTTCGCCGACATAAGTTTACACACTTATGGGAAAAATGTCAAAAATATTTCGACACCGAGGGAGAGCCCGAGGGCAGGTCGGGGGATCGAGAGGATGTGACGATATTTTTGAAGCAGAGTCCTACCTGTGCCGGCGGGATTCTGCTTCAAAAATGTGGGCATACTGCCAAGGTTGCGGGATCGCCTCCCTTAACCGGCGGCAACCCGGTTGTAAGGGTGACTTAGACGCAACCGGTGGGTTTGGCCAAGCCGGCCATTTTACAGGCGCCCTTCCCAGGTCCTGACGGGAACAGCTCATAGATGTATTTCAGTTTGAAGCCGGTAACCTTGGAGAGAATCCGCACCATGGGAGCGATGCCGTTTTTCTTGTAATAATCCTGCAGCATGTTGATGACTTTCCAGTGGTCATCGTTGAGTTCTTTGATGCCTTCGGATTCTTTCACATAATCAACCCATTCCTGGCACCATTGGTCCAGGTTTTCCAGGAAGCCGTCTTCATCTACCTGAAAGGTTTTCCCTTTGTATTCTACTGTGGCCATCGATATCCTCCTAGTGTATTTTTAATCTAAACGATCTTAGGTCGGGGCCATGTGATTTTTTGTACTATAGCTTGCAACCCTTGTCAATAAGGAAATTTACCACATTTCCGGAAAGGTGGCAACAATTCTTGCTTTCCCTGATTTTTTAGGATATTCCGCCAACCTGCAGCGAGGCGTTGATTGAGCCTGGTCACCGGGCCTTAGGGCCTGCCGCCGGCAGTGGTAAAGATCTTGCCGGGATTCATGATATTATTGGGGTCAAAGGCCTTTTTCAGGCGGAGGCTGAGGGCGATGACGGCCTCGGACAACTCCATGCCGATATACGGCGCCTTGCTGATGCCGACGCCGTGTTCGCCGGAGAGGGTGCCGTCCAAGCGGCGGACCACCGTAAATAGTTCCTTTACGGCCCGGTGGGCCGCCGCTTGTTCCTGGGCCTCCCTCCGGTCATACATAATATTTACGTGGATATTGCCGTCCCCGGCGTGGCCGAAACAGAGGATGGGCAGACCGGCCTGCTGGCTGATGCCCTCGACGGCGCGCACGAGGTCGGGGATGCGGCTGATGGGGACCACCACATCTTCGCTCAGCTTGTGCGGTTTGAGCCTGAACGCGGCCGGCGACAGAACCTTCCGGGCCTGCCAGAGCTTTTCGGTTTCCTCGGGCGTCGGCGCCACGAGCACCAGCGTGGCCCCTTGTTCCTGACAGTGGGTCTGGACGGCCGCGGCGCGTTCTTGGACATCGTGGGGATGGCCGTCGACTTCGATGAGGAGCAGGGCCTGGATGGCGTCCGGCAGCTCGTAGGGCAGCCATTGCCGTACGCAGGTCAGCGAGGCCCGGTCAAGAAATTCCAGGGCGCTGGGTGCCAACCGGGCTTTCAGGAGGCGGGCCACGGTTTCGGTGGCTCGCCGCAAATCGGTAAATCCGGCCAGCAGCGTCTGCCGGGCGGCCGGCAGGGGGATAAGGCGCAGGATGATCCGGGTGATGATTCCCAACGTCCCTTCCGAACCTACCAGCAGGCGGGTCAGATCATAGCCCACCACCCCTTTGGCCGTCCGCACCCCGGTGTCAATGATCTCGCCAGTGGGCAAGACCACCCGCAACCCCAAGACATAGTCCCGGGTCACCCCGTATTGCACGGCGGCGCTGCCACCGGCGTTTTCCGCCACATTTCCACCGATGGTGCAGAAATTGGCGCTGGAGGGATCGGGCGGATACCACAGACCGACTTTGGCGGCTGCGGCTTTGATCTGTCCGGTAATGACCCCCGGTTCCACCACGGCCAGGAAATTATCCGGGTCGATCTCCAGGATGCGATTCAGCCGGGAAGTCACTACCACCAAACCGCCCTGAACCGCCAGGGCGCCGCCGGTAGTACCGGTGCCGGTGCCCCGGGGGATCACCGGAAAGCGATATTCGTTGGCCAGCTGCAGAACGCGGGCTATCTCGTTCTCATGGCCCGGCAAGGCCACCGCCTCAGGGACGAACAGGCCATTGGCCGCGTCATAGGCATAACAATGGCGATCAGCCTCGGCCGTGAGGAGATACTCGGCCCCCAGCACAGCTTGCAGGGCCTTAAGGGCAGGGCTTGGGATGGTCATGGCGTTTGGGCGGAGGCCGGCTGCCGCCAAAAGATTACGGGACCGCAGCCTAAGGTAGCTCTCTTTTCCTTTGTATCACAAAATCCGAGCCGTTGCCACCCCTCCACGATTATCACCCTTTGGACCCCAAGCGCAGGCCGCCATGGATGAAAAAGGTGTCGCCGGCCAGGGCCTCATTGCTATAGAGTTCGCCGATGAGAGAGGCCACTTCGGCAGGTTCGATAAGACGGCCGATGGGTGGGCTGAAGCCGGTTTTCCTGGACAGGGCAAGAGGAGATAATCAGTGGACCAGGAGGACTGGAAAATGACAACATGAGGCACAGCAAAGGGGCAGGAATTACGCATGGTCCCTGGGCAACGGGGCAGCAGACCTAACTCTGGTGCAGCGGGCGACCGGTGCCGGCGACGCCAGGGGACGGACCGCCTGGCGGCCGAGTGATCGGGTGAATCTGGGCGGATTCATTAACTGTATGGCCACACACAATTTTCAAACATGCAACCTGGCAAGGCCTGTTGTATAATAACGATTAAAAAACCGGCGGCGGACCCGATCGGCCCAGACCGGCTGCCGAGGTTCCAGGAGAAGGGCATGGAGAGGCATTTTGATAGGGAGTTGGGGGAACTCAAAAAGAACCTTATTGCCATGGCTCAGGCCACCGAAGAGGCCGTTCGCCAGGCCATCGATTCGGTCCTGAACCGTGATTCCCAGGCCGCCGAGGCCGTGATAATGGGGGATGGCGCCATCAATGCCATGGAAAACGCCATCAACGAACAGTGTCTGCGACTCCTGGCCCTCCGGCAGCCGCTGGCCCGGGATCTCCGCCTGATTACGGCCGCCATGCGCATCATTACCGACTTGGAACGGATCGCGGATCAGGCCGTGAACATTGCGGAGAGGGCCCTGGAATTGAACCAACGGGAGCCGCTGACGCTCCCCATTGATTTGCGCTATATGGCTGATCTGGCCATGGAAATGGTCCGCAACGGCATCGACGCCTTTGTCAAGCAGGATCCACAATTGGCCCTGCACGTCTGGCAGCGGGATGTGGAAGTGGATACCCTGGACGATGAATATATCCAGAAGCTTTTGAAATTTATGTTGGAAGACACGCCGGCGGTGATGCGGGCCGTGCACTACATCATTATTATCCGCAACCTGGAGCGGATCGCCGACCTGGCTACCAATATCTGCGAAGACATCGTCTTCATCGTCGAAGGCAAAGTGATCCGGCATGCCGCCGAAGCCGGCGGCTCATCCTGAGGGGTGGGGGTGCCCCGCCGACCTGACACACTGTTGCCATTGCGGCGAAGTCTGGAGCTTTTCTTCCAAAAAGGCCAGTTCGGCGGCAAAGGCCGGTGAGGTTTTGCGATCCCGCTCAATACACTCCAGGGAATGCAGGACCGTCGAGTGGGTCCGCCGGAAAGCCCTGGCCAACTCTCTGATATTCTTTTGTAAATAGGTGCGGCAGAGGTAGATGGTCAGATTCCTGGCCTTGACCACCTTTTTGCGCCGGGATTTGCCCAACAGCTCCGTCAGGCTCACCTGATAGACCCGACAGGTCAGCTGCTGGATGTCTTCGATCCGCAGTCGTTGCCGGGCTACCTGGAAATCCTGCAGGACCTGATCGGCCAATTCCAGGTCGATGGGCACCTTGAGAGTGGCGGCCTTTAAAAGGAGGTTATCCAGGGCGCTGACCATCTGGCGGACATCCTGGGTCAGGTAGGTCGCCAAATGCTCCAGGACCTCTTGGGGGACCCGAACCTGGCGGTCCGAGGCCTTGCGGCTGAGGATCTGCACCCGGGTGGCAAAATCCGGCGGCTCGATGGGCGTAATCACCCCGGCACTGAAACGGGAGACCAACTCCTGCCGGAGTTGGGGAATCTCGGCCGGGAGGTAGGGGCTGGTGAAAACAAGCTTTTTATTCTGATCCGCCAAGAAATCGAGGGTATAGCACAACTCCGTCTGGATCTTGTCTTTGCCGCTTAAAAAATGCACGCCTTCTAATAATAACGTATCGCATTGGCGGCGGAATTTTTCTTTAAACTGGGGCATCGTCCCCTGCCGCAGGGCGGCCACCATCTCATTGGCAAAATCCTCGGCCGTCAGATACAAAATTCCCTGGCGCCGAAAATTGGCCTGGATATAATTCCCCACGGCCTGCGAGAGATGACTTTTCCCTAAACCCGAGGGGGCCGACAGGAAAAGGGTGCGACTATACAAGGTATCATCGCTGGCCAGGGCCCGAGAGGCCTGGAAGGCCAACCGATTGGAGGCACCGACGACAAAGCGCTCAAAGGTAAAATGCTGATTCAGGAGGCGGGAAAAACCCTCTGGCCGGGCAAAATTGGGCAGAACGTGCTGCCGACATGGTGCCGCCGGCTCAACCCGACGCTCGTTCTTGAGCAAACGCAGGCGCACCTCCGGTTCGTCCCCCCCCAAGGCCTGAAATTCCCGGCGAATAGCAGCCAGATAATGGTTTTCCACCCATTTCAGGAAAAACGGGTTCGGACAGTCCAGCAGAATCTCCCCCTCCGGGGACAGACTCATCTGCAACGGTTCAATCCACAGTTGATAGGCTGAAGCAGACAGTTTCTCTTTAAAGATCTGTTTGACCTGTTCCCAATGACTCTCCATAGTCTCTCCTGTGTGGAAAAGGTTGTCTCTTCTCAACGTTGGCTCTTCCCTAAGCCATAAATCTGGTGGCAAGTCTGCAGGCCGGCATAGTAGCACGCGCCCATCGCCTGGGAAGAGAAAGATCAGTCATTCCAGCCTTACAGGATCACATCGGGTTATTTTTTACCCTGCCGGGCCACGGCTTGGCCTGAAAACCTCCTTTGGCTCTCCACCTTGTCGCTGGTCTCAGGTCGGCTTGAGGTGGTTTGCTTTGATATAAAAAAATATCTTAATAAATTTAAATAAAATATTAAAAAGCATGTCGGCTCTTCGGTTGCTCTGCCCTGAAGGCAGTATCTTATCAAGAGCAGTTGGAACGGTGAACAGGCGGCAGGGAAAGTAAGCCGATGACGATGGCAACATTTATATTAGGAATCCATTTCCCTGTCAAAGGCGCTGAGGCTGAAATTTACCTTAGCGCCGGCCCCTGGCGGATGTCCCGGACGCCACTGATCCGCCACCGAATCTTTAGTGCTGAACACTAGATAAGCAACCCCTTGAAAACACGACGGCCCAGAAGGTCCGGTATCCTGCTGAGTTATCGGCGACAGGGGAAGCCGTGGGGAAAAAGCCGATCTCCACCAATCTCTCGTTTTCGGCGAAATTTGTAGGAAGGGAAAAAATGGCTCAAGAAAAAATGGCAGGTGGAGAAAAATCTTCAAAAA
>CALGOE010000201.1 GCA_937958145.1 uncultured Desulfobacca sp. | reverse complement strand
CCACCTGCATCGGCCGGGCGACCATCTTTGGCGATCGCACCGACCAGGACAGCCTGCTGGCCGAATTGCTGGGTTCGCCTCGGATCTTCCGCATCAAAGAAGATCTGGGGACGCAGCCTGCGGTTTCTTATCTCAAGTAAGGGGGCGCCGCCATGACCGAATTTCGCATCTATAAGACCCTCCTGGCAGCTGCCATCGCCGGCCTTATTATCGGCAGCTATGGGGTGATCAATGTTTTGATTTATGGCAAACACGCCACCGCCCTGGGTTCCTATGTGCCCTGGGGCATGTGGGTGGCGGTCTATCTTCTCTTTCTGGGCCTCACGGCCGGGGCCTTTTTGATTACGATTCTGACCTACGTCTTCCGGGTCAAGATTTTCAAACCTGTCGGCCCTTTGGCAGCCTTTACGGTGCTGGTGGTGATCATCAGCGAAGTGATCATGATCAGCTTTGATCTGGGCCATTTTTCCCGGACCTATCGTTTCATCCTGTCCCCGGGCTTCTACTCCATGATCTTTTGGATGGTGATCTTCACCAATGCCATGATCATTATCTATCTCCTGGAGTGTTACTTCCTGCTGCGGGAACGGCTGGTCAACTGGTCGCAGGAAGAGGGGCGGCCCGGCCAAACCTTGTATCGTTGGCTTTCTTTTGGCAAAAAGCAATATACCTCAGCAGACCGACAACAAGATGATAAATGGGTCCGCTGGCTTTCCATTATCAGTCTGCCGGTGGGTTTGATCTTTTACGGCGTCAATGGCGCCATCTTCGCCATTCTCTTAAACCGCCCCATCTGGAACGGCGCCCTCACCCCCTTGTTGTTTATCATCACCGCCCTGCTGTCCGGTGGCGCCCTCATTACTTTCCTGATTTTTATCTTTAGAATTGATGATGCCATGGTGCATTATCTGGGCCGAGTGGTGCGCTTCCTCATGGTCACCTTTCTCTTTCTCGAAGCCCTGCAGTTCTTTGTGGGCTATCGCACCGGCGTCATCATTGAGCGGGCCAGCCTGGATATCATTGCCTTTGGCCCATACTGGTGGGTCTTCTGGATCGTCCATCTGCTCATCGGCAGTCTCATTCCCCTGGCCCTGCTCATGGCCTATCCCGAGGAGGCCAACAAAGTGGCCTGGGCCTGCGCCTTAATCATCCTTTGTTTCATTGCGGTCCGGCTCAATTTCGTCATTCCGGATCAGGCCGTGTACAAACTGGAGGGGTTGGAAAACACCTTCTATCACTGGCGGCTGCGGACCATTGAATATTTCCCCAATCTCGTGGAGTGGCTGACCAGCCTCTGGGTCTTTTCCCTGGGTCTTTTGGCGTTCTTGTTGGGCACCCGCTACCTGCCGCTGGTCGCCGCCGGGAAAGGAGAAGAGAACCATGTCTAAAATCCATGTGCAGGGTTTGAAAGAGATATTCAACCACCGGGTTGATCGGCGGGAATTCCTTAAATGCTCCGCTTTTCTGGGCGGGTCGCTGGCCGCCTCTACTTGTTTGGCCAAGATGGCGATGGCCATGACGCCGCAGGACTGGCAGCGCCTCAACATCGGCGACAATTATGTGCATTATAAGCCGGAGAACCAGATTTACTCGGTCTGTCAGCAGTGCAACACCAACTGCGGCATCAAGGTCAAGCTGGTGGAGGGCATGGTGGCCAAGATCGACGGCAATCCCTACAGCTCCTGGACCCTGACCCCCAACCTCAAATACGAGACGCCCATTCAAGAGGCGGCCACCATTGAAGGGGCCATCTGCCCCAAGGGCCAGGCCGGCATCCAGACCCTCTATGACCCCTACCGGATCGTCAAGGTCTTGAAGCGGGCCGGCAAACGGGGCGAGAACAAGTGGCAGGTTATCCCCTTTGACCAGGCCATCAGCGAAATCGTCAACGGCGGCGACCTGTTCGGCGAAGGCAAGGTGGAGGGCCTCAAGGACCTGTGGGCCTGTCGGGATCCCAAGGTCTCGGCGGCTTTGGCCGAAGACGCGGCCCAGGTGGCGGCCAAGAAGATGACCCTGGACGAATTCAAGGCCAAACATGCCGATAACTTGAAATATCTCATTGACCCCGACCACCCGGACCTGGGCCTCAAGAACAACCAGATCTGCTTCAATTGGGGCCGGCTCAAGGCCGGGCGGTCCGAATTGCTGAAGCGCTTTTTTAACGCCGGCCTGGGCACCATCAACACCCACGGCCACACCACCGTCTGCCAGGGCTCCCTCTATTTCACCTGCAAGGCCATGAGCGACCAGTTTGACGAGGGGAAATTTACCGGCGGCAGCAAATTTTATTGGCAGGGTGACCTGGGCAATGCCGAGTTCATCCTCTTTGTGGGTTCCAGCCCCTATGAGGCCAACTACGGCCCCCCGTGGCGGGCTGCCAAGGTTTCCCAGGGGATCGTCGAGAGTGGCATCAAGATTGCCGTGGTGGACCCCCGCTGTTCCAAAACCGCGGCCCGGGCCTGGAAATGGCTGCCGGTCAGGCCCAACGGCGTCGCCGCCGTGGGTTGGGGCATGATCCGCTGGATCATGGAGAACCAGCGGTACAATGCCACGTATCTGGCCAACGCCAACAAGGCGGCGGCCAAAGCGGTGAACGAACCCACCTGGACCCAGGCCGCCTGGCTGGTAAAGATGAAAGACGGCGTGCCCTTTACCTTCCTGCGGGGGTCGGATCTCGGCCTCCCCACGCAAAAGCGGCCCAAAAAGAAGGGCGACGGCGAATGGGAATTTGATGCCTTTGTCGTTTATAAAGACGGCAAGCCCCAGCCCTTTGACCCCAACGACGAACAGACGCCCGTGACCGGCGACCTTTTGGTGGACACCGTCATCAACGGTATCCCCGTCAAGAGCGTCCTGCAGATCTACAAAGAAACGGCCATGGAAAAGAGTCCGACCGATTGGGCCAAGCTGGCCGGGGTGCGGGAAGAAGACATCCGGGAGCTGGCCCGGGAGTTCACCAACTACGGCAAACGGGCGGTGGCCGATGTGCACCGGGGCGTCTCCCAGCACACTTCGGGTTTTTACAACGTCCTTACCTACATGTTTTTGAACATCCTCATCGGCAACCATGACTGGATGGGGGGCCTGTCCAAGGCCACGACCTACGATATCGTGGGCGACAAAGAAGGCAAGCCCTTCGACACCGCCAAACAGGACAAAAAGTTCAAGCCCTGGGGCATCTCCATCATCCGCCATGACGCCAAGTATGACAAGAGCACAATTTTTGCAGGTTTCCCGGCCAAGCGGGTCTGGTACCCCTTTGCCAGCGATATTTACCAGGAAGTCATCCCCAGCATGGGGGATATGTATCCCTATCAGATCAAGGCCTTATTCCTTTACATGGCGGCGCCGACCTACGCTTTGCCGGCCGGCCACAAACTCATTGAAATCCTGAGCGATCCCAAGAAGATCCCGCTGATCTTCGCCTCGGACATTACCATCGGCGAGACCAGCATGTATGCCGACTATATCTTCCCGGACCTTACCTATCTGGAGCGCTGGGAATTCTCCGGTTCACACCCCTCGGTGACGCCCAAGGTGGCGCCCTTCCGGCAGCCGGCCTCGGCGCCCCTCACCGACACGGTCACGGTCTTCGGCGAGCAGATGCCCCTGAGCATGGAGTCCCTCATCCTGGGTCTGGCCGAAAAGCTCAAGGTCCCGGGCTTCGGCGAGAATGCCTTCGGCCCCGGCCAGCACCTGAAACGGGACGAAGACCTCTACCTGCGGATGGTGGCCAACATCGCCTTTGGCGATAAACCCGACGGCTCGGAGAAGGTCAAACCGGCCTCAGCCGAAGAGATGAAGATCTTTGCCGAGGCCCGGCGGCACCTGCCGCCCACGGTATTCGACCTCAAACGCTGGCAGGCGGTGGTGGGGGAGGAATGGTGGCCCTACGTGGTGACCGTCCTCAATCGGGGCGGCCGCTTTCAGAACTATCGGGATGCCTACAAGGGTGGGCAGATGGTTAATAAGTACGGCAAGATGCTGGGCATTTATTTCGATAATCTGGTCACCACCAAAAACTCCATGACCGGCAAGCCCTATATCGGACATGCCGTGTACCTGGAAGGCCCCCAGGACTGCACCGGCAAACTCATTGACGATGCGCCCCAGGGCTTTGATCTGACTTTAATCACTTACAAGACCATTACTCACACCAAATCCCGGACCATCGGCAATTATTGGCTGACCGCAGTCACGCCCGAAAACTATGTGGAGATGTCGCCGGTGGACACCCAACGCCTGGGCCTCAAGGCCGGAGACCGGGTTAAGGTGGTCTCGGCCACCAACCCCGAGGGCGTCTGGGATCTGAGCAACGGCCGCCTCAAGCCCATAATCGGCCGGGTGCGGGTGGAGCAGGGCCTCCGCCCCGGCGTGGTGGCCTTCTCCCTGGGCCATGGCCACTGGGCCGGCGGCGCCAGTCAATTCATTATTGACGGCGTCACCATACCAGGCGACCCCCGGCGGGCCACCGGCTTCCATGCCAACGCCGCCATGCGCCTGGACCCGGTGCTGAAAAACACCGGCCTGGTGGACCCGGTGGGCGGCAGCGCCGTTTTCTACCAGAGCCCGGTGAAGGTGGTTAAGGTGTAGGGGAAAAATGCCTTCAGGGGAGGGTGCCAGGGACCGAGGGCCCCTGCCCCCTCCCCTGCAACCCCTCCCCCAACCCCCACTCGGGCTTTCGGCTTTGCCCAAGGCCCAGAAAAAATGGCGGTGGCATGCTTTTAATTATGTTAAAATTAACCTATTCTCCAGGCAGCGGGCGGTCTGCGGAGATTGCGCCCGGGGAAGACGCATGGTTGAGGCAAACTCCTTAGAGTTAGTAACCGGCGAGCGCTTTGAGCAGCTCCTGGCTGAGTCGGTGGCGGCCCACGGCCACCTCTGTCCCGGGCAGGTGGTGGGCGTGCGCCTGGCCTTGGTGGGCCTGCGCCTGCTCAAGTTTGCCGTGCCCCCGACCTTGCCGGAACTGAAGCGGCTCATCATTTTTGTGGAGATGGACCGCTGCACCGGCGACGCCGTGGCCCATGTCACCCAGGTGAAACTTGGCCGGCGCTCCCTGAAGTTCGTGGACTACGGCATCATGGCCGCCACCTTTGTGGACCTGGCCAGCCAGCGGGCCTACCGGATCATTTCCACAGAGGAATCCCGGGACCTGGCCGCCGTCTTCTGCCCTGACCTGGTGGACCCGGTGCAGCAGCAGATCCAGGCCTATAAGGTCATGCCCGATGCCATCATGTTCAGAGTCCAGGAGGTCACCGTCGATCTGACGCCGCTGGACCTGCCCGGCCCCACCCGCCGCAAGGTCGCCTGCCAACGCTGCGGTCAGGTGGTGCGGGACGGCCGGGAGGTAAGGGACAACGGCGAGGTCCTGTGCCGCCCCTGCGCCGGCGGGGCCTATTTTTCCCGGCCCCGGGAGATCAGCTTCCCGGCCATGGCCTGGGCCCCGGCCAACATGCTGGCGGCCTCGTTCTCGTGGATCTCGTCCGGCCCCAACTCGATGACATAGAGGTGATTCTTCCCCAGGCGCTGCAGCCGGCAGATATCCTCGGCACAGTCCGAGTGGCCCTTCCGGAAGGCCG
>CALGOE010000200.1 GCA_937958145.1 uncultured Desulfobacca sp. | reverse complement strand
GACCGCCACGGTATCCGCGTGGTCATCGAGCTGAAGAAGGGCGCCGTGGGCCAGGTGATCCTGAACAACCTCTACGCACACACCTCCATGCAGGAGACCTTCGGCGTCAACATGCTGGCCATCCACCAGTCGCAGCCGCGGCTCATGAACCTCAAGGAGATGCTGCAGGCGTTCCTGGAGCACCGGCGCGAGGTGGTGGTGCGGCGCACGCGCTACGACCTGCGCAAGGCCGAGGAACGGGCCCACATCCTGGCCGGCTTGAAGATCGCCCTGGACCACCTGGATCAGATCATCGCCCTCATCCGGGCCGCCGCCAGCCCGGCCACCGCCCGCAGCCAGTTGATGGCAGGCTTCGGGCTCACCGAACTCCAGGCCCAGGCCATCCTGGATATGCGCCTGCAGCGCCTCACCGGCCTGGAACGACAGAAGATCATCGATGAATACCAACAGCTCTTGGCCGCCATCGCCCGCTACAAAGAAATCCTGGCCAGCCCGGCCCTGGTCGATCAGATCATCGAAGACGACCTGATGGAACTCCAGGAGCGCTACGGCGATCCCCGGCGCACCGAGATCATCCCCGAAGCCGGTGATTTCACCGTCGAAGACCTCATCCCCGATGAAGAGATGGTGGTCACCGTCTCCCATCAGGGCTATATCAAACGCAACCCCCTCTCCCTCTATCGCTCCCAGCGGCGGGGCGGCAAGGGCCGGACCGGCATGGCCATCAAAGACGACGATTTCGTCTCCCAGCTCTACATCGCCTCCACCCACAGCTATTTCCTCATCTTCAGCAACCAGGGCCGGGTCTATTGGCTCAAAGTGCATGAAATCCCCCAGGCCAGCCCCAGCGCCCGGGGCAGGGCCATCGTCAATCTCCTCAACTTCGGCCCCCAGGAAAAACTAGCCACCGTACTGCCGGTCCGGGAGTTTGTCCCCGATCACTACCTGATCATGGTCACCAAACGCGGGATCATCAAAAAAACCGACCTCATGAACTTCAGCCGACCCCGCACCGGCGGCCTCATCGCCTGCACCCTGGACGCCGACGACGAACTGGTCAGCGTCGCCCTCACCGACGGCACCCGGGAAGTCTTTCTGGGCACCCGCCTGGGCAAAGTGATCCGCTTCCGGGAAGAAGACGTCCGCGACATGGGCCGGGCCGCCCGGGGCGTCAAGGGTATGACCGTGGCCGACGACGACGCCATCGTGGGCATGGAAATCCTCACCGCCGAAGGCGCCCTGCTGACCGTCACCGCCAACGGCTATGGCAAACGCACCCGCCACGAAGAATACCGCCTCCAGCGCCGCGGCGGTCAGGGGCTCCTGGCCATGCGCATCACCGATCGCAACGGCCCGGTGGTGGGCATCCTGCAGGTCACCGAAGACGACGAAGTCATGCTCATCACCGATCGGGGCAAGATCATCCGCCTCCCCGTGGCCGGCATCTCCCTCATCGGCCGCGTCACCCAAGGCGTAAAATTAATTGACACCGAACCCGAAGAACGGGTGGTCAGCATCGCCCGGCTGGCAGAAAAGGGTGATGACGGTGACTAAGACCGAATCAATCCCCGAAGCCAAACGTGTCGCCGTCATCGGCGCCGGCAGCTGGGGCACCGCCCTGGCCCATCATCTGGGCTGCCTGGGGCACGACGTCCGCCTCTGGGTCTTTGAACCCGATCTCCTCGAAATCCTCCAGCGGCAACGGGAAAACACCCTCTTTTTGCCAGGCGTCAAACTGTCTCCCAACATCAGCTACTGGCACGACCAAAAGGAGGCGACAGACAAAGTCGCCATGCTCGTCATGGCCGTCCCTTCCCATGTCTTCCGGCAGGTCCTCCTGTCCCTGCAACCTGAGCCGGCCGACGTCACCGTGGTCAGCGCCACCAAAGGCATCGAAACCGACACGCTCCTGACCATGGAAGGCGTGGTCCGGGAGGTCTGGGGACCCGAACATGCCTATGCCGTCCTCTCCGGACCCAGCTTTGCCCTGGAAGTTGCCCAGGCCCAGCCCACCGCCGTCACCGTGGCCAGCCGACAGCGGGAGGTGGCCAAAAACATCCAGCGCCTCTTCTTTTCCCCCAGCTTCCGGGTCTACACCACCTATGATGTCACCGGCGTGGAATTGGGCGGCGCCCTGAAAAACGTCATGGCCCTGGCCACCGGCATCCTCGAGGGTCTGGGGCTGGGTGCCAATCCCCGGGCCGCCTTGATCACCCGGGGCTTGGCCGAAATCATCCGCCTCGGCTCCCGCCTGGGCGCCAACCCCATGACCATGGCCGGACTGGCCGGCCTCGGCGATCTGGTCCTCACCTGCACCAGCGCCCAATCCCGTAATTACCGGGTCGGCCGCCGCCTGGGCGCCGGAGAAAAACTGCCGGATATCCTGGCAGGCATGAAAATGGTCGCCGAAGGCATCAAGACCACTGCCGCCACCCACTTCCTGGCCCAAAAACTGGGGGTGGAAATGCCCATCGTCGAGCAGGTCTACCGGATCCTTTATGAACAACAACCCCCCCAACAGGCCGTGCGGGCCCTCATGACCCGCGCCCTGAAAGATGAAATGGACGCCTTGACGGAGGGATAACTGCCACCATGCCAGCCCCTGTATCCAAATCCCCGGTCTTTCACTGCCGCCAATGCGGTGAGTGCTGTCAGGGCAAAGGCGGTATCCTGCCCTCCCCGGTGGAGCGGGGGCTCATCGCCCTCTACCTCAAGATACCCCTCTCTGTCCTCATCCGCGATTATCTGGAAGAAACCCCCCTGGGGTTGGCCGTGAAAAACAAGCCCGAAGGCGGCTGCATCTTCCAGGTGGGCACCCGCTGCCGCATCCATCCGGTCAAACCCCGCATCTGCCGGGATTGGCCCTTCCTGCCGGCCATCCTGCTGCACGAGGAGGAATTCGCCGCCGCCAAAACCGCCTGCGCCGGTCTCGAACCCAACAGTTCCCATACGGACTTCTTGACCTTCTGGCAGACAAAGGTTATTTAGTATCCATCCGGAAAGTCCTTTATTCCCTCGCCCCGCTCGCGGGGAGAGGGTCAGGGTGAGGGGTATGAAATCATTGCACACCAAAAACACGCCATTGTATATCACCACCCCCATTTATTACGTCAACGCCGAACCCCACATCGGCCATGCCTATACCACCATCGTGGCCGATACCCTGGCCCGGTTTCATCGCCTCCTGGGAGCTGACACCTTTTTCCAGACCGGGACCGATGAACACGGCGAAAAAGTGGTGGAAGCCGCCAACGCCAAAAAATTGCCGGTCCGGGACTACGTTGATCACATCAGCGGCAGATTCCGGGCGACCTGGGACGCCCTGCAGATCAGCTACGACCGCTTCATCCGCACCACCGAGGCCGATCATATCCGGGTCGTCCAGGCCATCCTCCAAAAGGTCCAGGACCAGGGCGATATTTACTTCAGTGAATATGCCGGCCACTACTGCTACGGCTGTGAACGCTTCGTCCTGGAACGGGAATTGGTGGACGGCAAATGCCCCGACCACCTGGTCAAACCCACCTTTGTCAAAGAAGGGAATTATTTCTTCCGCATGAGCCGCTACCAGGATTGGCTCATCGATTATATCCACCGCCATCCCGACTTCATCCGCCCGGAACGCTACCGCAACGAAGTCCTGTCCTTTCTCAAGGAGCCCCTGGAAGATCTGTGCATTTCCCGGCCCAAAGCCCGGGTCCCCTGGGGTATCCCCCTGCCCTTCGATGATAACTACGTCACCTATGTCTGGTTCGACGCCCTCATCAATTACCTCTCCGGCCTGGGTTACCCCGACTCCCCGCGCTTCACCACCTTCTGGCCGGTCTGTCAGCACCTCATCGCCAAGGACATCCTCAAACCCCACGGCATCTACTGGCCCACCATGCTCAAGGCCCTGGGCCTGCCCCTCTACCAACACCTCAACGTCCACGGCTATTGGCAGATGGGGGCCGGCAAGATGTCCAAAAGCCTGGGAAATGTGGTGGAACCCCTGGAATTGGTCAGCCGCTACGGCCTGGACCAGGTGCGCTATTTCTTCCTCCGGGAAATGGTCTATGGGCTGGACGCAGCCTTCAGCGAAGAGGCCCTCATCGGTCGGATCAACGCCGACTTGGCCAACGATCTGGGCAACCTCTTCTCTCGCTCTCTGGCCATGGTGTTCAAATACCGCCAGGGACAGGTCCCCTCACCCGGCCCCCTGGAACCCCAGGACCAGGCCATCCTGGAACTGGCCCAAGCCGTCCAAGAAGATTATTTTGCCTTCATGCCGGCCCTGGAATTCCATAAGGCCCTCATGCGCCTCTGGGAACTCATCGGCGAAACCAACCGCTACATCGTCCTCACCGAGCCCTGGCAGTTGCAAAAAGAACAGCGGCAGGACCGCCTCAACACCGTCCTCTATACCCTGATCGAGGCCCTGCGCTGGGTGGCCGTCCTCCTCCAGCCCATCCTGCCCACCAGCGCCCACAAGATGCTCCAACACCTGGGCCTGGCCAACGACCCGGTTCACTGCTCGCTGGCCTCCCTCACCTGGGGCCAGCTGCCGCCGGGAACCACCCTGACCCGCGCCGAAGCCCTCTTCCCCCGGCTTGAGGTCCAGGAACGTCAACCGCCGCCGGCCCAAAGTGCCCCCACCGCCCCAACCCAGGCGAAACCGGAAATCGATCTGGCGGCCTTCCAACAACTGGATCTGCGCATCGGCACCATTCTTCGGGCCGAGCGCATCGCCAAATCGGAAAAGTTATTGAAAATAGTGGTTGATATCGGCGAACCCCGGCAGATCGTGGCCGGTATCGCCCAATTCTATCAGCCCGAGGACATCATCGG